>NZ_QSQW01000006.1:50543-155895 GCF_003437565.1 Collinsella sp. TF10-11AT | reverse complement strand
TGAAGTTGAACGTCAGATTGTCCAAATGCGGCCCGCGCAGCGTCGGCCGGTTACGGCGTTTGGAAAACGCCGTAACCTACAAAATGAGCATGGCGTCGCCAAAGCTGAAGAAGCGGTAGCGCTCCTCGATGGCGGCGGCATAGGCATCCATGATCTGGTCGCGGGTGGCAAGTGCGCTCACGAGCATCATGAGCGTGGAGCGCGGCACGTGGAAGTTCGTGATCAGCGCGTCGACCACGTGATAGGTCGAGCCGGGCATGAGGTAGAGCTGCGTCGTCGCGTTCTCGCGCACCACGATGTCGCCGCGGCCGAGCGTGTCGGCCCCATCCTCGCGGCCCTCAAAATAGCGCGCCGTCACGGCCGGATCAGACACCGGTGCCTCAGCGTCAAAGGCGCTCTCGAGCGAGCGTACTGCGGTGGTGCCGACGGCGATCACGCGGTGCCCCTCGGCCTTCGCCTTATGCACGGCGTCGACAACCTCCTGTGACACGTGGTAGCGCTCGGTGTGCATGACGTGCTGCGTGGGGTCGTCCTCCTCCACCAGACGGAAGGTATCAATACCCACCTCGAGCTCGACGGCGGCAAACTTCGCGCCCTTGGCCTCGATAGCGGCCATGAGCTCGGGGGTAAAGTGCAGACCCGCCGTAGGAGCGGCAGCCGAGTGCTCCTCCTTCATGGCGTAGACGGTCTGGTACTTCTCGGGATCGCCCTCGTAATCGGTAATGTAGGGCGGCAGCGGCACGTGACCGGCAGCATGAATGGCCTCGTCGAGCGTGCGCGGCTCGCCGGCGGCATTGCAGCCGGCCGGCTCAAAGCGCACCAGACGGCCTCCGCGGCTATCAGTGACAAAGTCGATGACCTCGGCCGTCAGCACCACGGGAGCCCCCTCGGGCGCATGGGCGCCACCGGCGCGATACTCAATCTGAGCACCGGGCTTCAGGCGCTTACCCGGCTTGACCAGGCACTCCCAAACGTGGCCCAGCGGGTCAACATCCTCACGGCGCTTGAGCAGCAGCGTCTCGACCACGCCACCCGAGCCGGCTTTGCGACCGATCAGGCGGGCCGGCATCACACGCGTCTTGTTGATGACGAGCACATCGCCCGGCTCGATATAGTCGATGATGTCGCGGAAGATGCGGTGCTCAACGGTACCGCCGTGCTCCAGCGGCTTCCCCGCCTGGGAGCCTTTGCGATCCACCACCAGCAGGCGGCAGGAGTCGCGCGGCTCGGCAGGAGCCTGGGCAATCAGTTCCTCAGGAAGGTTGTAGTCAAAATCATCGGTACGCATAGACACGTCGGATACTCCTTATATAGCTAAAGTCCGCTCTACATCCTAGCAGGCTGACGTCCCAAACGAACTACTTTTTGGCGGCTTTGCGCTCGTCGCGGATGCGGGCGCGGTCCATGGCCGCCTCGACAGCAGAAAAGCGGCAGCCGCAGTAGTTCTGTCGATACATGCCCAGTTCGCGCGAACGGCGCGTAGCCTCGGGATAATACGGGCGAAAATCGCGAATCACCGGGGTGAGCCCATGGGCGGCCGCCAAACGCTCAAGCACGTCATTGCAGGTGTCGAACAGCTGATACGGCGAGACGGCGAGCGTCGTACCCACATATTCAAACCTGCGCTCCTGGGCAACGCGGCAAGCCTCGGCCAAGCGCAAGGCATAGCACGAGCGACAGCGACGGGGCCGATCGGCACCCAGCGGGGCCACGCCGGCCTCCCAGCGCTCGCGGTCCTCCCCCGCCTCGATGAGCTCGATGTCGCCATCGGCACACCACCGGCGCAGCTCGTCCAGACGCCGCCGCCATTCATCGCGCGGTTGAATATTGGGATTGGTCCAGCAAATCGTGGGCTCAAACCCCTCCTCGCGCAGCAGGCGAACCGGCTCAAGCGAGCATGGTGCACAGCACGCATGCAGCAACAACGACTTCATCGACATCCCCGTCCCAGAAAACTCACCCCGACATCATGGCAGCTAAAATAGCCCCGTCCCAAAAAGACTACTTTGCGAAAAAGCGCACGCCAAAGGACGTATCCTCGCAGGCGACGATACGGCGGTCGCGCAGAATGGTCCGCACGTAATACCAATCACCCACACAGCCCGACAAGTGCAGACCAGCCGCCAGGTAGCACAGCAGCGGATAGTCCGAGAACGCAAACCCCAGGGCAAATGCTGTCGTCACAACAACCGTCGGCGCCAGGCAAACCGCCATGTACCGCCGGCGCGAATACACAACGCCCTCGGCGCAGGCATAGATCATCGCCGTCTCGCGATTCGCCCCAAAGGTCACCTGCGCGCCCGCAGGCGCCAGCAGCTTAAAAAACACCGCATGCACCAGCTCGTGCACGGCAAACGATGCCATTGAGACCGCAGCCAAGCCGACTATCCAGCCCACGACAGCCATCCAGCCGCCCGCCTCAGCCGCGTCCAAGTCCGCAGGCCCGCCCAACAGCATAAACACCGGCACCAGGCACACGGCAAACACCGCGATCACGGCCATCCCCCACACGAAGCAAGCGTGTAGAAAATCCTCGTCCTCAAACGCATGTATGTTGGAAATCTCATTCATAGCATCTTAGGATAGCGCCCCTGCCACGCACCCGCCCGCATGTGCGATAATGTCGAACGATATGCACGAATTGACCACCGCGCCGCCGAACCCCGTGCCCGGCCGCGCTCTTACCTATATGCGAAGGAGTCCCATGGCATCCAAATACTCCATGAACGACCGTCCCAGCTGGCCGCGCCGCGCCATCGTTACCGCCGGCGAGCCCTACGGCAACAAGGGTCTGCACTTTGGCCACGTCGGCGGCGTCTTTGTCCCGGCCGACTTCTTCGCCCGCTTCCTGCGCGACCGCCTGGGCCGCGAAAACGTCATCTTCACCTCGGGCACCGACTGCTACGGTTCGCCCATCATGGAGAGCTACCGCAAGCTCAAGGAGAACGAGGGCTACGACAAGTCCATCGGCGAGTATGTCGAGTCCAATCACTCCCGCCAGGCCGCGACCCTCAACAACTACAACATCAGCTGCGACATCTACGGCGGCTCGGGCCTTGAGCCGGCGGCCCAGATCCACAACGAGGTGACTGCCGAGATTATCGAGCGCCTGCACGAGCAGGGCACCATCTCCAAGCGCTCCACGCTGCAGTTCTACGATGCCAAGGCCGGCACGTTCCTCAACGGCCGCCAGGTCATCGGCCGCTGCCCCATCCAGGGCTGCAAGTCCGAGAAGGCTTATGCCGACGAGTGCGATCTGGGCCACCAGTTTGAGCCCGAGGAGCTCATCGCGCCCAAGAGCCAGCTCACCGGCGAGGTGCCCGAGCTGCGCCCGGTCGACAATCTCTACTTTGACCTGCCGGCCTACCTCGACTTTATGAAGACCTACACCGCCAAGCTCGCCCAGAACCCGCAGGTTCGCTCCGTGGTCTCCAAGACCATGGAGGAGTGGCTGCTGCCGGCTCAGCTCTACATCCAGAACAAGTTCCGCGAGGCCTTCGATGCCGTCGAGGACCAGCTCCCCGAGCACACCGTGCTGGAGCCCGAGGGCAACAAGAGCAGCTTTACCGTCACCTTCCCCAGCTGGAAGGAGCGCGACGACGCCCACGCGGTGCTCGCCAACGGTGGCGTGCGCTTCCGCAGCGGCAAGGCACTCGTGCCCTTCCGCATCACCGGCAACATCGACTGGGGCGTTCCGGTGCCCGAGGTCGATGGCGTCTCCGACGTCACCTGCTGGTGCTGGCCCGAGAGCCTGTGGGCGCCCATCAGCTATACGCGTACCGTGCTCGCGCGCGATGCCAAGGCCGCCGGCGTGACCGAGGGCGTCGCCGCCCAGGATGCCGCCCTCATGGGCGAGCCCGCCGCCGACTCCACGCAGGTGCCCGCACCCACCTACCAGCACAGCTCGCTCGACTGGCGCGACTGGTGGTGCTCTGACGACGCTCAGATTTACCAGTTCATCGGTCAGGACAACATCTATTTCTACTGCATCGCGCAGACCGCCATGTGGGAGGCCCTGGGCTGGGACCTCACGCAGAGCACCGTCAGCGCCTGCTACCACCTGCTCTACATGGGCAAAAAGGCCAGCTCGTCCTCGCAGACGCCTCCCCCGCCGGCAGACGACCTGCTCAACCACTATACCTGCGAGCAGATGCGCGCGCACTGGCTGTCGCTCGGCCTATCCGAAAAGCCGGTGAGCTTTAGCCCCAAGGCATACGACACGCGTGTGACCGGCAAGGACAAGGACGGCAACGAGGTACGCGCCTGCGACGACAAGCGCGTTATCGACCCGGCCCTTAAGGAGAGCGCGCTGCTGACCGGCGTGTTCAACCGTCTGGCCCGCAGCTGCTTCTACGGCGTCGCCGTCAAGGAAGGCGACGAGAGCCCCTACCGCAACGGCTGCATCCCCGCCGGTGCCGCTTCTGACACCGTGGTCGAAGCCGCCGAGCAGGCAGCTCTCGCCTTTGAGCAGGCTATGTACAAGTTCGAGACGCACCGCGCGCTTGCCGTGTGCGACGACTACCTGCGCGCCGCCAACAAGCGCTGGAGCGACGCTTCCAAGGCCGCCAACAAGCTCGAGGGTAACGAGGCAAACGCCGCAATGACGCAGGCGCTCGTCGACGCCTTTACCGAGCTGCGCGTGGTGACCGTGCTCATGCACGGCATCGTCCCTGCCGGCTGCGAGCTCATCTGCGAGTACTTCGACATCGACCCGGTCGCCTTCTTTAGCTGGGATAACATCTTCGCCTCCACGGATGAGTTTGTGGAGAGCTTGGGCGAGAAGCCCGGCGAGCACCGCGTAAAGCCGCTGCCCCAGCGCTTCGACTTCTTTAGCAAGCACGAGAGCCAGTACTAAACACTCGACATGTAATGGAATGGGAAGGAAAGACGGATGTCCAAGCCGCGTCGTCGTAAGCAGAAAAAGCAGGTCAAGGCCGAGCTCAAGCTCAGGCAGTTTGCCGCCACCGAGCTTTCCGACCAGCTTGCCGCCCTTCCTTGCGCCGCCGACCTGCCGCGCTTTATGGTCGACACGGTCGCCGGCGCCTATGCGCCCGCCGATGCCGAGCTCATGATCGAGGGCTTCGGCGCCGCGGCCACACGCCCGGTCACGCTGCGCGCCAACACGCTCAAGGCAACCGCCGAGGACATCGCTGCGGCGCTCGATGCCGCCGGCATCGCCCACAACGCTGTCGCCTGGTACCCGGACGCCTTTATCCTGCCCGAGGCCCAGGTTTCCGATCTGTGGGATCTCGACATCTACCGCGACGGCAAAATCTACCTGCAGAGCCTGTCGTCCATGATGCCGCCGCTGGTCCTGGGCGCACAGGCAGGCGAGGACATCCTGGACATGTGCGCAGCCCCCGGTGGCAAGACGACGCAGATCGCCGCCCTCACGCAGGGGCAGGCGCACCTTACCGCCTGCGAGATGAGCATTCCCCGCGCCGAGAAGCTCGAAGCCAACCTCCACCGCCAAGGCGCAAAAAACGTGCCCGTCATGCGCATCGACGCACGCGAGCTCGACGAGTTCTTCCGCTTTGACCGCATCCTGCTCGACGCCCCCTGCACCGGCACGGGCACCGTCATCAGCGGCAACGAGAAAAGCCTGCGCGGCCTGACCGAGCAGCTGCTGAGCAAGTGTGCCCGCTCGCAGCGAGCACTTCTGGACCGCGCCATGGGAGCCCTTAAACCGGGCGGCACGCTCGTCTATTCGACTTGTTCGATCTTGCCGCAGGAAAACGAGGACGCCCTGCAAGAGGCCCTCGACAAGCACATGGATTGCGAGCTTATCCCCCTCGACGGCACGCCGAGCGAAAGTGAAACGCGCCGTGCTCAGGAAGTTGGCGAAGAGCCACGCATCGAGTGCAACGCCCTCACCGAGGCCATCGCCGCCAGCCACGTCTCGTCCGTCGCCAACGGTATGCCCGGCACGCTGACCATTCCGCCTAGCCGCGACTTTGAGGGCTTCTACATTGCCCTGATCCGAAAACGCAGCTAGCGCACGGATCCAAAACTCAACAAGCTATCTCTGTGCGCGTTTGCCCTGCTGGTCGCGATGCTGTTTAAGCATCGTGCGCTCCTTGCGTTCGGCCCTTTTGCCCTTAATGGCCGTGACCACAAAGTAGATGACCGCGGCGGCTACGATTGCGCCCACGCATAGGCCAATCGAGCCCAACATTGCCGAAAATTCCATACCGCGTCACCTCTCTTTTAAACGGGACTTTCAAGATAGCACCCCGATCACCGCCACCACAGCTCCTTCACGTTCGCCGCCCTTCGGTCTAACGGAGGACGCGGCGGGGAAAAATCAACTCGTCAAACGGTTTAGCATTCGCAATTCCGGCTGCATCGCGCCGGCCGTCATCACATAGAATCGAGCTTCCATGGATACCCTCAACGATCTAAATGAGCGCGTCGACGCCTTCGTCGGCACCAGCTCTTTCGACACGCCTGCCGCGGCAAACGACCAAGCCCCCATCGATGTGCCCGCCGAGGTTCACGAGGACATTGTCGCCTCGGTCGATTTCTCCGAGGTCGAGCTCGCAGACGAGTTCACCGAACCCCAGGTAGCTGTGACCCCCAACGGACTGCTTCCCATGGAGCCGCTGCCCATCGACGGGCGCCTGCGCAAGGCGGCCCTTCGCATGCCTGACGAGATTGAGGAGGCCAGCGGCTTCACGCTCTTCGGCCGTCGTATCAAATCGCTCATCTACACCACCGACGTCGCGGTCATCCGCAACTCCAACGCCGATGCCGTCTTTGCCGTTTACCCCTTCACGCCGCAGCCCGCCATTACGCAGGCGCTGCTGACCGTCGCCGAGTGCCCGGTCTTCGTAGGCGTGGGCGGTGGCACCACCACCGGCAAGCGCTCCGTTCAGATGGCAGCCGTCTCCGAGATGCAGGGCGCGGCGGGCTGCGTGGTCAACTCCCCCGCCACCGCCGAGATGGTCGAGCACATCACCAACATCGCCGACATCCCCGTCATCGCCACGGTCGTACGTTGCGACGACGATGCTCACGCAAAGGTGCGCGCCGGCGCCAAGATTCTTAACATCGCCGCTGGCAAAAACACGCCGCAGGTCCTGCGTGAACTGCGCGAGCACTATCCCAACCTGCCGCTCATCGCGCCGGGCGGCAAGACGCCCGAGAGCATCCGCGAGACCATCGCTGCCGGCGCCAACGCCATCATCTGGACGCCGCCTTCGGCACAGCAGCTACAGACCGACATGATGCAGCGTTATCGCAAGATGAAGGAAGACGCCACACCTGTCATCTCGCACGACGATGTGCCCATTATCGACCAGGTCTCCGCCGCCGAGGTCAGCCAGGTCGAGAACATGAATCCCGACGTGCCGATTCCCGACGAGGTCATCGAGCGCGTCGCTTCGATCCACGAGCGCGTCGAGGAGCGTCGCGCCAACCGCGGGCTCAAGCCCTCACTGCACGGCTTTTTCTTCCGAGGAAAGAAACGCTAACCCCAACAGCAAGGCCCGCCCCACAAACGTGAGGCGGGCCGTTTTCGTTTGAGCAATCATGCAGCGATGTGATGGGGCAAATTAATCCACGCGCTTGTCGCCCATAAAGAAGAGCGCCACCGTACCAGGTCCGGTATGCGAGCCAATCAGAGTACCGATGTTATTGATCTCAATCTTGCCTTTAAGCTGCGGAACCTGTTCCTCAATCAGCGCCGCAACTGCCTCGGCATCCTCGCGGCACGCCGAGTGCGACATGATGCACTTACCCGAATAATCCGCACCGTCCTGCACGTGTGCCATCATGGTCTTAGCCATCTCGGAAATCGCGCGCTTCTTAGTGCGAATCTTCTCACGTGGCGACAGCTTACCTTCGCAATCGACCGTCATAAGTGGGCAAATCTTAAGCGCCGTGCCGATGATCGCGCTCGCAGCCGAAATGCGACCGCCGCGCAGGTAGCTCGACAGATCGGTCGAGAAGAACCAGTGGTGCAGGTTGAGCTTATGCTCCTCGATCCAAGCGGCCGTCTCGTCGAGTGAAGCCCCGCTATCGCGCACGTCGGCGGCACATTCCGCCAGCAGGCCAAAGCCCGAAGACGCTGCCAGCGAATCGATGACGCGCACCTTGCCGCCCTGGGGATAGCGATCCGCGAGCATCTGCGCCGCAACGCAGGCCGATCCATACGTGCCCGAAATACCCGACGACAACGTCAGGTGCAGCACGTCTTTGCCCTCGGCAACAAGCGGCTCCCAAAACTCTTCGTACTCACCCACGCTCACCTGAGACGTCTTGGGCATGGCGCCCGCGGATATCTGGGCAAAAAACTCGTCCGGCGTAATCGACTGATACAGATCGTCCGTATAGACAACATCGTCGATCTCGTAATGAAAACACACGACGGGGATATTGCGCGATTCAAAGAACTCACGGGTTCGATCGGCGGCAGATTCACAGGTCAGGACAAAATCACTCATATGAGGCTCCTTAAGTATTGCTGCGCAAATTATCGCACAGCAAGCCTAAATACGATACAAATGTCCGCTATTTACCAATGCGAACCATTTGCATCCAATATCTTTATCATGAACATCCCCATCCCCCGCCATGGGCCAACGTGGGCAAAATCACCCGCTTCGTCTCCACTCAACCGCCATATCTACCTCCACTAAATCGATTTAGCAAACCGTTCGGCTAACAATTCGGCCGCCCATCCCCAATCGAAACAAAAGCGGCGCATACTGATAAACGTTTGACACTGTTTATCAGTTTTACCAGCCCTATCGGAAGGTGTTTCATGGTCGCATTCGATCGCAATCCGCAAGACTTCAAGTATCTGCGCCTGCTGTCGAGACAGTTCCCCACCGAACAATCCGCATTTACCGAAATTATCAACCTCTCGGCCATCCTCAACCTACCCAAAGGCACCGAGCATTTTATGAGCGACGTGCATGGCGAGTACGAAGCCTTTATGCACATCCTCAACAACTGCTCGGGCGTCGTGCGCGAACATGTCGACGAGATTTTTGGCGACACGCTTTCCTTTGACGAAAAGGGCGAGCTGTGCACGCTCATCTACTACCCGCGCGAGAAGATCGACCTGGTCCGCAGCCGGCGCGAAGACTCGCCCACCTGGTACAGGACGATGCTTGACCAGCTCATCATGGTCGCCCGCTCGCTTTCGAGCCGCTATACGCGCTCCAAGGTGCGTAAGGCCATCCCACGCGATTACGCCTACATCATCGACGAGCTGCTGCACACGCATCCGGACGAGAACAACTATCGCGTGCGTTATCACGAGCGCATCGTGGAGTCCATTCTGGAGACCGCCAGCGCCGACGACTTTATCGAGTCGCTCGCCTCGCTCATCAAGCGCCTGGCCGTCGACCACCTGCACCTGGTGGGCGACATCTTCGACCGCGGCGGCGGCGCTGCCAAGATTATGGACCGCCTGCTCACCTACCATTCACTCGACATCCAGTGGGGCAACCACGACCTGCTGTGGATGGGCGCTGCGGCCGGTGAGCCCGCCTGCATCGCAACGGTGCTGCGCAACAACCTACGCTACGACAACTACGAGATCCTGGAGAACGACTACGGCATCTCGCTGCGTGAGCTTGTCGCCTTTGCCGATGCCACCTACACCGCCGGTGAGTCCATCACCCCACTGATCAAGGCCATCAACGTCCTGCTCTTTAAGCTCGAGGGCCAGATTATCCAGCGCCATCCCGAGTTCGACATGACCGACCGTCTGTTACTCGACAAGATCGATCACGGCACCGGCACGGTCACGCTCGCCGACGGCAGCGTGTGGCCGCTCACGACCAACGACTTCCCCACCGTCGACCCGGCGGACCCCTATACGCTCACGTCTCAGGAGCAGCACATCATCGACAAGCTCGTGTCCGAGTTTGTCACCGCCGATCACCTGCATCGCCATATCGATTTCCTCTATTCCCACGGCTCGATGTACAAGGTCGCCAACGGCAACCTGCTGTTCCACGGCTGCGTGCCGCTCAACGAAGACGGCACCTTTAGCAGCATGAACTGCCTGGGCACCTGGCACGCTGGCCGCGATTATCTCGATTTTTGCGACCACATCGCCCGCCGCGCCTGGCGCGTGGGCGACCGCGACGCTCTCGACTGGATGTGGTACCTGTGGATTGGCTTTAACTCACCCGCCAGCGGACGCCTGGTGCGTACCTTTGAGCGCGCCTATATCGCCGACAAGAGCACCTGGGTCGAGCCGATGGACCCGTACTTTACGCTTACCAAGTCGCCCTCGGTCTGCGACGACATCATGCGCGAGTTTGGCGTCGCGCCCATGGCATGCTCACCGACCGGTCACATCATCAACGGCCACACGCCCGTTAAAACCACCAAGGGCGAGCAGCCCATCCGCGCCGAGGGCAAGCTGCTGGTCATCGATGGCGGATTCTGCCGCGCTTACCATCCCAAGACGGGCATCGCCGGCTACACGCTTATCTCGAGCTCGCGAGGATGCCGCCTCAAGTCGCACCAGGCCTTTACCACCGTTGCCGAGGCACTCACGCGCAACGTGGACATCGAAAGCGAGACCAACCGCTTTGACGAGGCCGACCGCCGCCGCATGGTGAGCGACACCGATACCGGCGCCAAGATCCGCAGCCAGATCCAGGATCTGCGCCAGCTGCTCGATGCATATAGAAACGGTGCTATCGAGGAGCGCGTCTAGCCCCACCCGCGGGGATTGGCTAAACTTGCTGAGTTTGTCATCCCCGCGGCGCCCCGGCGCCACCATAAGGCAGGTACCATGCAAAAGCTCCTTGCGCAGATCATGAAGTTTGGCGTCGTCGGCGTCATTGCCACGGTCATCGACTTTGGCATTATGAATCTGCTCCACTACGGTCTGGGCCTTAACATCCTAATCGCCAACACCAGCGGCTTTATCATCTCACTCATCTTTAACTACCTCGCAAGCATGAAATACGTGTTTGCGCACAAGGAAGGCATAAGCCGCCGCCGCGAGTTCATTATCTTTGTCGTGCTGTCCGTGATCGGCCTGGCACTCAACGACGGTATCGTGTTGACACTCAACGCCGGCCTGGGACTCGAGGCCAATATCGCCAAGATCTGCGCCACCGCGCTTGTCATGGTCTACAACTTTGTGACCCGAAAGATCTTCCTGGAAGGCGACGAGACCAAGTAACTCGCAACCTTACAGCTTTACAATGCCCACGGATGACGCGCGTCGAGCGCCGTGTTGTTCGCGGGCATTGCTCGTTTACGGGCAAGTTTTCAACGTTTGCGGATTAGCTCTTGAAAATTTGGCGAGTTCGTATAGTTCTTGGCAAGGACCTTACGTTTCCCTTGCAAAAGCTCTAAAGTATCCTCTGCTCGATTCATCAACGCATTGGATGTGATTACGTGCGCAAGGCACTGGCACAACCTCATACCAAGCAGTTCCTCAAGTTCGCTGTCGTGGGTCTTGTCTCCTTTGGCATCGACTGGGGTATGCTCATTGCGCTCGTCGAGCTGTTTCACCTCGACTTCTTGATGAGCACCACGGTTTCGTTCATCACGTCCGTCGTGGTCAACTACTGGCTCAGCATGAAGTACGTGTTCGACCACCGCGAGGGCATGAGCCGCAAGCGCGAGTTCACGATCTTCACCATCCTGTCGGTGATCGGCCTGGGCCTCAACGACCTGTACATGTTTGTGGGCGTCACGTTTTTGAGCATCGGCTACCAGGCCATGAAGGCCATCGCCACGTTCCTCGTCACCTGGTACAACTACTTCAGCCGCCGCTTCTTCCTCGAGGGCGCACGGTCGTAGTCGATTCACTATTTGCTTGAATGTAAAACCGGTTGGAATTCCCGTTCCAACCGGTTTTTTTGTTTGCCGAGAGACCCGGCGACCCAGTCCCATTCGCATGAAAAACGGGCGGCCCGGATGTTTGTCCGAACCGCCCGTCTGGCGCACTATGTCGAGGTCCCTAGCCTGTAACGTAATACCAGACCACGTTGTCGCCATTGGAGAGAACGTAGTTACTGCAGGCCGTCATGGGCGTTGTGCCGTTGACGGAGTACATCCAGCCGCTCGTGCCACCGTGCTGTTTCTCGGCCAAACCACCAATCGCGGAGACATACGTGCCGTACGACGAGCCATGTGCGTTAACGGAAAGGCCCAGCGCGCACAGGGCATCATAGACGGTAGCGCCTTCGTTAAAGGTAAAGGTGCCACCAGAAGACACAGGATTGCCCACAGCGCTCGATGTGACCGAAACCGTCACTGTTACGTAGCTGGACTCCTGCGAGCCGCTCTGGCCGCCCGAGGAGGCGTTTCCACCATTAGAGGATGAGGCTCCATCAGACGACTGGCCACCGCCAGACGCATTGGAAGTATCACCGGCTCCCGTATTTTGGGCAGCGGATTTATCGCCAGACTTCTTGCCGTCCTGGTCCTCGGACTTCTTGTTATCCGAGTTCTTGTCCGATTCCTTGTTTGAAGACTCGGAATCGTCCTTGGACTTGGACTCATCAGAATGCTTGGACTCATCTTTTGCGTCATTCGATGACTTGGAATCCTTGGAACTGGCCTCGCCCGAAGTCGTAGTCGAGCCAGACACCTTGGTGTCCTTGGTGACGACGCTCTCCCCCGTCACGGTCTGAATGATCCAGTCGATGGACCAGGCACCGCTCTCGGAAGGATGGACGAAACCCAGCGAGACGACGATCAGAATGGTGCACGCGGCAGTCAGGACGCCGAGGAACGTCTTGCGACGAAGGGCGGACGCCGCCGAAGCGGCGCCCTGTTGCTTTGCATCGTCAAGCTGGATAAACGAGGAATCTGGTTGCTTGGGGTCAGCGTCCTTGGATTTATTGGACACAGCCCTCACCTACCGACGTTTGGTGAACACGAACACGCCGACGATGGCGAGACCGATGACGCCGGCGGCAACGCCAACAATGGCGAGCGGGTTGGTGCCAGCCTCCTGCTCGGAGGCACTAGAGGACTTCTTAGCAGTGGTCGTGGAAGCAGCACCCGTATCGGACTTGGAATCGGACTTCTTGTCGGACTTGCTGTCCTTCTTGTCAGACTTCTTCTCGTCCTTCTTATCGGACCTATCGGTGTCCTTCTTGTCGGACTTGTTGTCCTTGGTCTCGGTCTTGGTCGACACCGTCGTCTTGGTCGTCGGCTTATGACCCGGGGCGATAGCGCCGCCGGCCTGCTGGCCCTTAGAGCCGGAGCCGGAACCCGTGCCAGTGCCAGCGCCAGCGCCGGAACCGTTGCCAGCGCCACCGTTGCCACCATTAGTGCCAGAACCGCCATTGCCGCCAGGGTTAACGGCATTCTTGGTCCACTTGGCATACAGTGTCAGATCGGCCGTCACTGGCGTACTGAAGTCATACGCCTGCGTGCAAGCCTCATCGGTATACCAACCACCGAAAGTGTAGCCATCGCGCGTCGGATCGGCCGGCTTGACCAGCTTGCCGTCGGCCGTAGCAACAAACTTAGTGTCGCAAGCAGACCCGCCGTTGGAATTAAAGGCAACCGTCCAAGACTCAACAGCCCCCAGCTTGAACAGAGTACCCGAATCATTGATGTAGTACAGGTTGCCAGAAGCATCGGCAATGACCGGAGAGTCACAGTACTGGTAATGGCCGGCCGCATCATAGATCTGCGTCGCCTCTGCATCGCCGAGAGTATAGCGATACACGCCACCACCAGCAGAGTAGTTGACGTAATCCTTGCTATCCGCGCTGTTCACGGTGAAGTACACATAGGTCTTGCCGCCCTGAACACTCACCAGCGGAGTAGCAGCAATACCGTTGAGGCCAGCCGGCAGCGCCTTGCCGTCGGCAGCAGCGACCATCGTGGTCTTGTCCGTCTTCAGGTTATAGAGAACCAGAGCAGAGCCCGTAGCCGTCTGTCCGCCGACAATCAGATTGTCACCAGACACCGCAGGGGCGCTCAGATTATTCGTAAGGCCCAGATCAACCGTCTTCTGTTCACTCAGCACGCCCTTTGCCGAAAGCAAAATCACATGGAGCTTTCCGTCGTGCGTCATCTGATAGAAGGTCGAACCATTGGACGGATCGGCAATGCAATCGGCATTTGCGACAGCGCCGAGCTTCATGGCCGAAACGACATCGCCCGTCGTCTTATCAATGCACTTAAGCGTGCCCGCGCTCGTAGGAACAATGGTGTACTTATCCGTCAGCGCAGCGCCAGTCCAATAATAGCCCTCGGAAGGGTCAATGTTCTGCCAAGAGACTTCGCCCGTGGCAATCTTGATACGCTTCAGGGAGCCGTTGCCGTAGGTCGCGTTGTAATTCTCGTCATACGAAATATCGACCGAGCCTACATAGACGTACTCGCCGTCCGAAACGACGGTGCAGGAGCTCTGCGTCAAGTCCGTCAAACCAGGCGTCAGCCACTTGCAGATCAGCTTGTCTGCAGTAATCGCCTGGACCGCACCGCCGTTGAGCGGAACGATGATAAGGCCATTGGTATAGATCGGACGAGAGGTATAGCTCACCTTGGAGGCAAGCGGCGCAGAGGCAACCTTTTTGCCCGTGGACGAATCGATCTTAATGAGCTCGTTCTCGGTCGCGATGTACACAAAACCGTTAGCAATGACAGGCTCGCTGCAGTTGGCATACTGCTGACCAGACTCGGCCTTCCAATCGAAGGCCCACTTAAGACCGGCGGCCTGCGCAGGCGTCTTGGCGTCCGTAACGGACGTACCGTTGCCGCTGTTGCCGTAGCCGGCCCACTCGGCATCCCAATCAGGAGTCGTCGCACTCGGGTCCACGACAATCTTGTCGGGATCGGGCATGGGCGAATCGTCGGTGGTATAGGCAAGCGTAACCTTATCGCCGCTCTTGAGCGTAATCTGGTTGGCGCAGAGTAAGGAGGGCTCTCCATTGATATACAGGTGCCAAGATTTATTGGTCGCAGCATCCCAGGCATACGGCTTGTGATCGAACGGCGAGTTGATGGAATTGAGGAACCAGTACTCACCACTCTGGGAGCCGTTGTACGTAACGCCCTTGGCCTTCAGGACCGTCTCAATAAGGTTCTGGGCAGTAGAGCCTTCGGGCAAAGAAACACTGCTTGCCGAGCCCCAGCAAGTATTGTTGCCGTTGACATCGGGGCCGACAACATCGACAGACCCAAGAACCTGACCGGGGAGGGCATCGGCGTCAGCACCATACATAAAGGTGACGGCGTCGCCCTCTTGGAGCTCGTAGTTGCCGGCACCGACCGTGGCGGACTTGCCATTTACATAGAATTGCCAATAACTGCGGGTCGCAGGATCATACTTATAGGTCTTACCGTCAAGCGGCGAAGTAATGCCGTTGAGGAACCAGCCCCAAGACGATTCGCCAGCATCGAGAGTAAGGCCGGTCTGCTCAAGGAGATCCTTGGCAGTAGAACCCGCCTTGAGACTCGTCTGGCCCGTCGAAGCCCAAACCTGCTGCTTGCCGTCCTTGTCCTTACCGAGGACCTGAACGGAAGCATGGACGGAATCGGACGGCAACTGGTCGCCCCAGCCACCGTAGAACCACGTAACGGTATCGCCAGCATGAATGGTGACATTGTCTGCCGTGTAGTCGCTCGACTTGCCGTTGATGAACAGCTGCCAATAGGTCGAATAATCGAGCGGCTTACCCAGCTCAACGCCGTTGTACTTAAGGCTCAGAATGAAGGAGCCCGCAACAACGGCATCGATGTCATTCGCCTCGAGCGCGACCTTCGTAAGGTCAAGTGCGTTCGAGCCGGACGTCACCACATACTGCGCGTTATCGACCCAAGTCTGAGTCTTGCCCTGGGCATCGCGACCAATGACGGTCACATTTGCGGCAACCTGGTCCTTAACGACAGGGGACGAGCTACCAGCCGTATAGGCAAACTCAATCTTCTGCCCCTGGGTGAGCTTGACGCCGCTCGCGCCAACCGAGGAAGACGCGCCGTCAACAAACAGCTGCCAGTAGGCATAAGTCGCCGGATCGAAGGCAAGCGTGCGGCCATCGCTCGGGGACGTGATGCTTTCGAGGTAAAAACCGTATGCCGTGTTCGGATCGTATTTCGCCTTGAAGCCCACCTTCTGCTGCAGCTTAACGAAGGCGTCCGCAGCCGTCGCGCCCTCGTCGAGCTTGAGTTGCGTAGGTGCCACCCAGGTCTGAGCCTTGCCGTCGGCATCGATGCCGATAATCGAGAACGAGACCTCGACTTGCTTCTTGGCGACATCGCCGGTTTCTGTCGGGTTCTCTGTCTGGACGGCAGTCGCGGCGGCAGATCCTGCTTGGCCAGCGGCTACCGTCGAAGACTGCTCACTCGCGGCAGGGTTCTCCCCCGTCGCCGAGCCTTCGTCGCCAGCTGCCGCCCCTGTTGTGGCGGCACTAGCTGCGGGCGCGCTCCCAGAATCTGAAACCTCGGCGCCGCTCTGCTCGGCGGCACCGCCCGCAAGCGCTGCGTCCTCACTCGGCGTCGCAGCCTGAGCCACAGCCTCGGCAATGCCCTCGGCGCCCTCGGCCCACAGCTGAGCCGGCGTGGTGCCAAAGGCCATCGCGAAGGCCAGGAATGCCACCAGGCCGCGCTTGGCTACGCCGCGCGCAATTGCGCCTCGGCGATGCGAGACGCGCTGGCGCTCGTCCACAAACATATCCATTTGTCCCCCATTGTCTGTACTTGGAGCGTTGCCTTGAGGCTGCCCCACGTCATCGCGCATGTTGCGCTCGAGTTCCCCCATCGGGGTCCTCCTTCCCTCCAGAGCCCTATGCACACCGGCGGCATACGCCGCAGCCGCACGCAAGATGGGAGGCGATCCGACTTAACCTTAACGACTCGGGCGCGCCGTCCGATCTGCGACGCGAACATCCCGAGCCAAGAGGAATTACGGTTACTGGTACAGCCGGGGACTTGCACCCCGATTCTCCCAAACGCGCAGGAAAACCGCGCATTCGTGCGTCTCCGCACCACCATCTAGGCCATCGATTATTACCGTCAAAATGGTATCACGCAAAAGGGCCTCGCACGCAGGCGAAGCCCAAGGTAAAAGCTATTGTTTGCGATAGGAAAATGCGGTGACGGTCGCAGCCTCTAGTGCTTGCCGCCGTGGCTGTTGAGCCAGATATTGCGGCCCAGCATAAGCGCCAGCACCAGCGCGCTCACGTAGCCAAAGAAGCCGATGACCGGAATGCCGAGGACAACCGGCTCGATGCGCGCGTAGTACACCACCGACGAACCGATAAACAGACCGGCGATCACGATAGCCATCGACATGCGGTCGATAATTCCGCCCAGCTGTCGCAGCGCCTTATCGCTGCTCATGATCTGCGTGTTCACCTTAAGCTGGCCGCGCGTGAGCATACGCGAAGCCAAGCCCAAATACTCGGCCGCCTCGAGCGAGCCTTTTGCCGCGCGATAGCTGCTCGCGGCCAGATCGCGTCCCATATCACGCATGCGGGCATAGGTGCTCTTCTCGTTTTTGATGTGCGTCTGGATGATCTGGATCATGTTGACGTTGGGCATGTACTCGGTCAACAGGCCCTCGAGCGTCACCATGCCGCGGGCGAACATCGTCACCACGCTCGGCAGCTCAACGTCATTTTTGCGCGCCAGATTGAGCAGCGAGGTCAAAAACTCGCCGATATCCAGGTCTTTAAGGTCGAGCCCGGCAAAGTCGGCAACGATAAAGTCCAAATCGGACAAAAAGGCCGAATGATCGAGCTCAGCCGAGTCGCCACGCGTCACGGCGAAGCGCATGAGCGAATCCTTGAGCTTGGGCACGTCACCCTCGGCCACGGCGAAAATCATGTCCTTTACGATACCGCGATCGTGGCTCGACATGCGTCCGACCATGCCCAGGTCAATAAAGTAGACGATGCCATCCTTGAGGATGATGTTTCCCGCATGCGGGTCGGCATGGAAAAAGCCATCGTCGAGCACCTGCGTCGAGTAGTCCTCGACGATTGCGGCACCGATCTTTTCCAAGTCATAGCCCTCGGCCACCAAGCGTTCAGGATCGGCGATCGAAATGCCGTCGACGTAGTCCATAACCACCACGTGCTCGGTGCACAGGTCCAGATAGGATTTAGGGCACGTCACGCCATGAACGCTCTTATGGAACTCGTAGAAGTCGTTGAGGTTTTTGGCCTCGGCCAAAAAGTTGGTCTCCTCGCGAAACGAGGTCCACAACTCCTCGACTACACCGTGCAGGTCAACGAATTGATCGGTGTTGACGAACTTGGAAACGATACGCACCACCGAGCGGATGATATCGATGTCCTGTGCCATAACCTGCTGCGCACCGGGGCGCTGCACCTTGACGGCCACGTCCTCGCCCGTCACCAGACGTGCGCGGTGCACCTGCGCAAGCGATGCGCTACCAAGCGGATTGGGGTCGATCGCATCGAACATCTCCCCCAGGCGCAGGCCGTATTCTTCTTCCAGACAACTGAGTACGACCTCGTACGGCACCGGCTCCACGTCGGAGCGCAGACGACGCAGCTCGTCGCAAAAGCGTTGCGGCAGAATCTCGGACCGGTTGGCCAGAATCTGCCCCATCTTGACGAACATGGGGCCGAGTTCCTCGAGCAGGCGGCGCAAACGAACCGGCGTGAGGTTATCCCACACGCGGTACTTTTTGACCAGGCGAACAATCTGTCCGATGCGCTCGCGGCGACCCGCCGGCGTGAGCTGGTATTCCTCGTCCGGCGCCATCGCGTCGGGCTCCTCGGGGACCATATCGACAGCGCGCGGCTTCTTGCGAGCGCCCGAGACGACGGCATCGACCTCATCGACAACCGCCGCCTCGTCACCCAAGGGATCTAGATTGTTGTAATCGGTGGTGGAATCTGCCATCTGCGCTGCTACTCGGCCTCTTCGGTATCCTTCGCATCGTCGGGCTCAACGGACTCGACGGGCACCGAGGTCACGTTGTCCTCGACCGAATCGACGATGTCGCGCACATGGGCCAGGAAGGCCGTGCGCTCGGGGGCGGTCATGACGCGGACGCGGGCCAGGATGAGCTCGTCGAGCACGCGCTGGGCCGCGGTCTCGCCCTGCATGCCCAAGCGCTCGGTCAGATCGGAGATGGTGCCACCGGCCTGCTCGAACATGTCGGACACGCTGCGGGCGATATCGGGGGTGGCGGTGTCCTTGCGGACCTGCTCGCCTTTGGTGTTAAGGTCGTCGAGGACCTTCTTGCCGCCTTCGACAGCAACGGCGGCAGCGCCAAAGCCCACGTTGATGGCGCCGTTAACAAGCTGATCGAGTTTCATAACCATGGTTGTCTCCAATCACAAACAACTGCATTGGCGTTCTTGTACCCAAGATTGAGTGAAAGCGACAAAGCGTTTAAGCGCTATTCGATCGACGGGAAATCCCTATCTCACGTTGTCGTTCATCGCGAAAGAGTTCTTCATGGCGCAGCTCGTGGTGTAGAGCACCTTGCCCAACAGGGCATCGGTCTCCACGCGCGCGAGCTCGGCAAACTCCTCGTTGGCGCGTGCAAGCTCGGCAGGCACCTCGGCCTCGGGCAGCGCGGCTACGGCAGCGTCGACGTCATGGATCTGCTTGTGGCCCATGCCACCGACCTTCTCCTGGTAGTCCTCCACAGCGCGGCCGCACTCATGGAAGCGGACGTCGGCCAGCGCTCCGATCAGGCGGTTGGCCCAGTAGAAGTTTTCGGACGTCACGCGAGCCTGCGTATCGGCATAGTACTCGGGCATGGTCTCGACGTTGGCGTACAGCGGAACCAGCGCGTTAAACGAGTTGGAACCAAAGGCCATCCACTGCACGGCGCGGTAGGCCGGCTGCGCATAGGGGCGCAGCTGCAGCACGGCGAGCTGGCTGTTACGGTTGATGCCGATGGGGCGATAGGCACCGCGCGTGGCGGGCGTGCCCTTGCTGCCGTAGCAGTCGTACTCCGTGCCCTGGTAGTGGCTCGAAAGCACGTACTTGATGTCCTCGATGGTCACCTTGCGCTCGGGCACGCGGCTCCAGGGGATATCGTCGCTCTCGGGCGTGTAGTCGGCCTCGGAACCGTCCCACACATCGCTGGGGTTGAGGCAGCGCTGCATGTACCAGGCGCGCGGCGTGTTGTAGACATGGTCGCTGTCGCTGTGCGAGCCAAAGGCCTCGCGCGGGTTAAAGATCGCAGCCGGGCCGTCGCCATCGACGCCCAGCGTCAGGTCCAGATGCCACTCGGCCATCCAGGCACGCAGGTCGGCGGAGCACATGTGGTCGGCCTGGGCGCCCTCGGCGTCATCCAGGTCAAAGCTGTCGATACCCAGCTGGTTGGGCATGGTCACATAGGCGTCATCGGGCACGCGCTTGGCGATCCAGTGGTGGCCGCCGATGGTCTCGAGCCACCAGATCTCGTCCACGTCGCTAAAGGCGATGCCGTTGTTCTCGTAGGTGCCATAACGCTCGAGCAGGTCACCCAGAATGCGTACGCCGTCGCGGGCGGATTTGGCATATGGCAGCACCAGGGTCACCATGTCCTCCTCGCCCAGACCGCCGGGCTGCGCCGGAACATAGCCGTCCTCGTCCTCGTTGCCCTTGGCGGGCACGTAGTCGACGAGCGGGTCGGCGCCGCGAACGCGCTCGTTGGTGGTGAGCGTCTCGGTTGCGGACATGCCCACATTGAGCTCGTTGAAACCGGCCTCGGCCCAAATGCCATGGCCCGGGACAACGTCGGGGACGCTTGTGTAACGCATGGGATTGTCGGGCAGCTCAACGGTCAGGTGGCTCAGGAAGCTCGTGTAGACACGCGGCTGCTCGTCGGGATGTACTACGCGCATGCGCTTGGGCTCAAATACTCCATTGGACGAGTCCTCATTGCGGGCAACCAGCGTCGAGCCGTCGTAACTCGCGTTCTTACCAACCAAAATCGTTGTGCACGGCATGCGCATCCTCCTTGAGCGAAGAAATCAAACGGCAACAGTGTATCGCTTCGGCACAAAAAGGGCGAAACCGCGACCTCGGCAACCTCTGTGGTCAAAAACGCCTATTTCGATGCGCGCTCCGCCGCCTCAATCACGTGCTTGGCGAGAATCGCGGTGGTCACAGCCCCCACGCCGCCCGGCACGGGAGTAATGGCACCAACAACCGGCTCTGCAGCATCAAAATCAACGTCCCCGACCAGCTTGCCAGCGGCCTCGTCCCAATTAATGCCAACATCGATAATCGTCTGGCCATCGCGAACCGCATCCGCGCCAATCGTGCGCGCGCGTCCAACGGCCGCAACCATAATATCAGCCGCACGGCACTCGGCAGTCAAGTCACGCGTATGCGTATGGCACGTCGTTACCGTGGCATTGCGAGCCGTAAGCATGGCGGCAACGGGACGGCCAATCACCAGCGATCGACCGACGACCGCGACCTTGGCCCCATCCAGCTCAACGTCGTAATGGTCCAGCAACGCCAACACAGCCTCGGCCGTGCAGGGAGCAAAGCCCTCGCCTCGCCCCGAAAGCGTGGTAAGCAGCGAGGCCGGCGTCATGGAGTCAACATCCTTGGCGGGATCGAGTGCCGCGGCAACCGCATCCTCGTCAAGCCCAGCGGGCAACGGACGAAACATCAGGCAGCCATGAACAGCGGGGTCGGCATTGATGTCCTCGATGGCGGCCAACAACTCGTCCTGCAAAACATCGGCGGGAAGCAAAATGCGGCGAGCCTCAATGCCAACCTTTTCGCAGCGCTTGAGGGCGCCGCGCTCGTAGGACAGGTCGTCCTCGCGCTCGCCCACACGCACGATGGCCAGCGTCGGAACAACGCCGCGCTCGCGCAGGGCTGCGCAGCGAGCAGCATGTTCCACGGTCAAAGCGCGAGCAACGGGAGCACCCTTCAGCAGTTCAGCCATGGCTATCCCCTCTTCCTTGCAGCGTCGGAGGCGCGGCGCGCCAGCGCATCGGCGCGCGGCAACCATGTGTCGAGCAACTCATCACACGCCGTCTCGAGCTCCTCAGCACGAGCGCGATCCTTCATAGACGTGGTGTTCGCAAAGAGCGTCAAACTCGCGCCCTGCATAGCGGCACGGCAGAACACGGCGCCGCACGCCACATCGGACAGCAGCTGACGCGAACCCTTATCGGCCATGTCCTCGAGCAGCGCCAGTGCGCGCCCGCAGGCATCCATAATGCGATACGGCGGCATGGCTGCCACATGCAGCGCATCCTGAATCGCGGTCGCTCGAGCCGGATCGTCACGCGGAATACCGTACGCCGCGGACACCCGCCTGTAGGCACGAACGTCCTCGGAAACCAACTCGACAAGCTCCTGGGCCAGCTCATCAGCCTGGGCAAACGCGCGCGTCAGGTCATCCGCACGATCAGCAAGCGCGGGATTGGTCGCACCGTAGCGGGCAACCATTCCACACAGCGAGGCGCCCAGCGCGCCCACAAAGGCGCTCGCGCTGCCACCGCCGGGAACCGGCTCGCGCGCGGCCAGCGCCTCGGCAAACCCGCGACAGGTCTTGTCCATCATCTCTTGGCTCATACGCATGCACCTTCAAGTCATATAGATCGGTCGGGCGGCAACCGCCGGCCAACCGCATCAAACACGTAATGATGCTAAGTCTAGCCCATAAGCACATAAGCGTCAGCACACCTGGCCATCGCGGATTTCTATGACGAACGATAGGCGTCGGCACCGGCCCTCCCCTCTTTTGCGCCCGCGCATATTGCCACTTAACGGCGCAAATCCGGCACCCAGAATGGGACACATGGCCCACCCTAGCGAGCCGTCCGCGCGTACAGTAAAGGCAGGTAATCCATGGGCGGTTACAGATCGAGGAGGACACGACCATGAAAAAGAAGGCCTTTGCGATTCTCACCCTCTGCATGAGTCTCTTTGCCGCAGTTGCCCTGGTGGGCTGTGGCGGAAGCGGTGGAGCTACCGGCAGCGGTGGCGGTGCGGAAAAGCCAGCCGTGGATATGAGGACCGACTTCATCTGGTTTAAGGTCGAGGTCCCCGAGGGCGTCGAGGTCACCGACGTCGCAGGCGATACCGCCGACAGGGCCCAGTTTAAGTTCACCGAGAGCGAGCACGCCAGCGATCGCTTCATCCCCGTCTTCGATCCTGACAAGAACGCCGACGAGCTGTTCGACTACGAGGCAAAGTGGAATGCCAGCTTTGAGTGGACCGAGAATGACCCCGTCAAGTACAACGGCAAGACTTGGCGCAACGCTTCCTATACACACTCGGGCGGCGTGACGACTGAGTACTTCACCGAAGCAGGCGGCGGCAGCGTCTACGTGCGCATCGACAACGTCGAGGAGCACAAGGATGCCGTCGAAACCATGATGAAGTCTCTGGAATTTGCCGATGATATCGCCAAGGCCAAGACCGAGGCCATGGATGTTAAGCTCGACGATATCGAGATTAAGCGCTAAGCGACTCGCGAGCGCAACGAAAAACACGAGCGCAGCGCCAACAAGCGGCGGTGCCCCAGCGTTTCGTACTAAGGGAGGATCGGCTCGCCGGCCCTCCCTTTCTTATGCCGATAGCCGGCGAACGCGAGGGTGCCGGACGGCAAAACCACCCCCAGCGCGGTAGCAACACAAATAGACAAGCGCCCCAACGCGTCCGCCCGCCGATTAATAGCACCGCGCAGACAATTAAGCCAACACGTTTAGACATCCGGGCAGTATAGTGACCAAAACGAGCGCATAACCGCACCCCGCGAATGGAGGAGTTATGACCGAACACCACGCCATCAGTCGTCGAGCATTTACGCTGGGCCTAGGACTCGCAGCATTGTCGCCATTTGCAAGCCTGCCCGAAACCGCGGCGCTGGGCCTTCCCGTGCGCGCGGCATTTGCAGAAGACACGCCCACACCGGCGGCCACCCTCGACAAGTTCATCATTCGCCTTCGCCCCGCGGGCTATTTTCGCACCGCGAGCGTCAACCAAGACGGCAACGTTCGCGGCAACGTCTGCCACCTGTTTAATGACGGCACGTCCAGCAAACTCATCCTTGAACACGTAGTGACCGATGCAGATAATACAAATTGGTATGCCATCCGCACCTTACTCAATTTCGAAGAGCATAAAAAGACGGGCTACAGCATTTGGTCGGTCGACGGCGACTCGGACAAAGATGGAAAGGTCATCCACGTATGGAGTGGCGAGTATGACGACAAGCCCAGCCGCGCTTTTGCGTTTAAACGCCAGTCAAACGGAACCTATATCATCCGAGACCGCACGGTCGAGAAAGAAACCGAGAAAAAAGACATTAAGTACCTGGCAATAGAATCGGACGGCAAAGACCAGGACAACAATAAGATCTGCCATAAGAGTAAGAGCATTCCGTGGGAGCTCGAACTTATCGGTTACGATATGAAAAAGAACGATGCCACGGTTAGCAGCCTCGACTGGATCACGTACAGCAGCTACGTCGACGGGCCCTGTTGGATGAAATACGTCGACAACAGCAAGTTCCTCGACGAACTG
Source organism: Collinsella sp. TF10-11AT (assembly GCF_003437565.1). NCBI lineage: Bacteria > Bacillati > Actinomycetota > Coriobacteriia > Coriobacteriales > Coriobacteriaceae > Collinsella > Collinsella sp. TF10-11AT. Next base: position 131,481 of record NZ_QSQW01000006.1, on the reverse strand, counting down.
AGCATCCCGGGCACGCACGATTCGGGCACCTGCAGCGTGGACAATGACACCGAGCCCCAATCCTCCCAAGCAAAATGCCAGCAGGATTACATCCCCACGCAGTTGCTCGAAGGCATTCGCTACTTTGATATCCGACTTGGAAAGAACGACGAGAACGGCGACCCCGGCATCGACCACGGAGCTTGTTACCTGCTCAAAAAAGACGGGAACTTTATGCATCTCTCCGATGTCATCGGGTACTTCAATACGTTTTTGAGCGAAAACCCGACAGAAGCGCTCATCATGCTCGTGTCGCGGGGCAATGGCGAGGCTACCAACGAAAGCCTCACGACGGCCTTTGGCAAGGTTTTGGATGAGAACCCCGACCTGTTCTACACATCGAGTCGCATCCCCACGCTGGGCGAGGTGCGCGGAAAGATCGTCCTGCTGCGTCGGTTTGGGCTCGCCGGCAACAGCGTAAGCAGCCACACATGGGGCCTCGACCTCACCCAATGGGACGACAAAATCGCAGCACACACCGACAGCACCTCCATGTGTCTCGTTCGAGACGAGCGGGGCTTTGAAGCCGTGGGGAAAACGGGTGACGAAGAGCCCTATTGCACCAAGGTATACGCCCAGGACCATTACGAATGCACAGGAACCGACAAAATCGGCTGGGTCGATATGGCGCTGCAGGAGACAACCAAGCTCGCCCGCATCATGGTGGACGTCGAGGACAATGACGGGGCCAAGGTAAAGGTCCTGGAGCACAGCTGGTGTATCAACTACACCAGCTGCACGAACTACAAGCAAGGAAGCAATCCTTTTACCGCAGCACGAGTGGTCAACGAGCATCTATACAAGAGCCAGTATATAAACAGCACCGGAAATGAGAGCACAAAGGAGGACTGCCTCAAGCACATTGGCATCATTGCGTCCGACTTTGTTGATGCGGCACTGGCCCGAAGCATCTACCAGCGCAATTACGATGCGAAGCACAAGCAGACCGTTTCGTACTACCTCCCGACCCGTATGCGCATGACATACGGCGACTCGTTGAGCGATGCCTCACTCCGGGATGGAAAGACCGTTGGCGAGGGTCGTTTCCGCCTTGTCGACAGCAGTAACGTACTCAACGTGGCAGCTTCGGGCAACACGTTTGCTATCGAATACGTGGATGTCGACGCCCTGGGCAACGAGACCGTTACGGAACTGCAGGGTTCCGTGCCCATCGATATCGACCCGCGCGCATTGACGCCCCACTTTGAAGGGCTCGAGGGCCTTAAGGCCGGCGAGGACGTGCGCGCAAAGATCGCGGCGCCGCTCGACGGCAAGCTCGAAGGCGATGCCTGCACCGCCCAGCTCGAGTTTATGCACGATGCAAACGGCGCTCCGGGCACGGCAATGGCCGAGGATGAGGCATTTGCCGCGGGGACGTATTGGGTGCGTGCGAAAGGCCTGTTGGGCGACGCGGCGCAAAACTACACGCTCGCCACCGACGGAGCCGCAAGCTTTACTGTGACGACTTCGGGCAACGCGGACGGTGCAGGCAACACCGGCACCGGCACCAACGCGGGCAGCGCCAACAAGAACGGCAAGGGCAACAAGAGCAAGGAATCGGGCGAGAAGCTCGCCGGCACGGGCGACGGCTCTGGCATCGTCGCCGGGCTCGCCGCTGCCGCCGTGGCGACAACGGTCGCCGGCGCGGCAATGCTTGCCAACGATCGCGAAGACAGCGAAGGCGCTAGCGAATAGGCAAGCCGACCCTTTTGGACACATCGACCCGACGAGGGGCGCAGGACACCGTTCTGTGCCCCCAATTTTTACCTTGGCCCGAACGCCGCCATAGGCTACATCACCATATTCAGCACGTTAACAAACTCCTGGGCCTTCGCACGGCTGCTCAGGCTAAAGACGCAAGCAGTCAACAGCCTGTTACGCAGAAAAACATCGCGGCCTTTGATTCTATTGACGCCCGTGATGTCCTTAAGGTAGACAATCTCGGTGTGCTTGCCGCCGAAAGCGCCCTTCTTGAGCACCTCGATACGGTTAGGGTAGATCTTGACGTCTTTAAACCTACCCGAACCCTTGTCCTGAAACAGCAAGGTGTTGTTGTCCATGCGTGTCACTCCCATGGGGTTCGCTAAAACTGCCTCTATGGTCACATTTTAGTCACTTCGGGAATCCCGCACGAAGGCGCTAGGTGACATGGGAATTCGAGTCTTTGATTCGGACGGCGTCGTCGACGCTGTGCCATGTGGCTCGCTGGGCGGAGGTGGGACGTTCGGCTCCGACCTAAACGACGCCGTCGAAAGCGCCGCTGATTTTCTCGCATGTATGGTCGACGATCACCTTATGGGTGGCGTCGACCTGCCTGCGCCGGACTTTGGCCACGAGCCGCAGCACGGTGGCAAAATTATCGCCGTGGCCGTCAGTTGCGAACTCAACGATACCCCCGCCGTCACCGCAGCGGATGCCGCGCGCATGCTTGGCGTTAGCTCGGCAAGAGTATCGCAACTGATAAATGCTGAACTGTTGGATTCATGGAAGGATGGCACCAAGCGAATGGTGTCCAAAGCTTCCATCGAGGCACGACTCGCCGACGCACCAAAGGCGGGACGCCCCAAAGAGGTCCCTATTGCTGTATAAGGCGAGGCTACTGCGCACTTTTATTCCACACGATGTTTTCAGCCTGGTATAAACAAGTTCAATACCAGAATGCAAATCCAACCATCGTGTCTAACTACGAAAGGATTTTCGCCTTTTCTGCAGCAAACTCTTCCTCGGTAAGTACTCCACTATCACGCAGCGCTGCAAGTCTCTCGGGCCTTGCAACTACATCACCACTATCCACCAGCGTCTCAATAGTCTGTGAAACCTGCGGATACTGCTCGAGCTCCTTCGATAGGGCATCGACTATCTCGGCAATATTCTTTGCATTTTTGCCCCCGTTTAGTACGTTTGTCCTGACCTTAGATGACGAGTTGACAGTAACGCCAGATCCACCTTCAACTGGAACAACCGAAATACTGACATTTTCACCCCAGGACCAAAGGCTCATACCAATCTCGGCTGCAACTGTTCTTGTTGTGGGCGATGCGCTATCAACTTTTACTTTAGGTAGCTTTTCCATAGCTGCCTTCAAGGCATTAAACGTGTCGTCAGGAGAATACGGTATCTGAATCTGAAGCTGCTGATCGGCAAAACCCATAATCCGACCTCCGCTTTTGCAAGATTAAGGCTATCGGCAATGTTAGCACGTTCCCAGCACTTTTAAATTCATCTAATGACCTTGTGATGCAGCCCGACACCCCGGCACTACTCCCTACTTCCCAAATAGCGCACCCAGAAGACCACGGCGCTTGGGCCTCTCTTCTCGGTAGGAACCCTCGACGGCGGCTGTAACCTGGCGCGGTTGCTCGCCGCCTCCACGGCGCACGATCTGATATAGGAAGGGTGATTTAACGTATTTGACCTCGATGGGCGTGGCATGCACAGTGCTTTCACCGGACAGATGCAGGCTCGGGTTGAGTGGCGCCACCACATGCGTCTCGCGCTTGTCGCTAAACACCACCGCGGCCGCGCGGCCCGTCTGGCCGTTTACGGCAATGCGCACCTGCTCGCCATCGCGGCTGTCTGTCGCCGGACGATCGACAAAGTAGACCGGCACCATCAGCAAACCATCCTTGTGCTTGCGGGCCTTGCGCGCCCGGGCGCGGATGCTCTTTTTATTGAGCCCCAGCACCGCCTCGGCATCGTTGCCGGCAATGTCGAGCGCCAGCTTATCAATGACCACCTGGTCCTTGGTAGATGCATCGACGGAGACAACGCGGAAGTCACCTTCCTGCATGGCCGGGTCAAACGGCCCAACCTTGGCAAAGTCCCACGGCTCCAAAATCCCCATAAGGCGAACGTCCAGGTAGTTTGCCCTGGAATACGCCCAGTCGAGCACCTCGTAGTACACCAGGGTCTCCTTGCTCAGCCCCTTGCCCGGGAAGGACGCCATCATGCGTAGATCCGCGAGCGCCATGGGGAAGTAGAAGAGCATCATGTCATTTTGAATCGCGTCTTCCACGTCGTGCCCGGCAAAGGCGTCGGGGTACTGGCGCACCAGCTGCAGCGCGTTGGCACGTGCCTGCTGCGGCGAGATTTCGCAGGGAATACCCTGCTCAGGTACATACTCCGCACCAACGCCCATAGTCAGGCGCTTGCTAAAGGTACCGGGTTTGAGCAGGTCGGCAACGCCGATCGTATTACCGCAGGACGGGCACTCAAACACGCGCTGGGTCGATGACCCCTCAAAGGACGCACCGCAGAAGGGGCAGGGAATGCTCACGTGCGCTGCCTCTTGGAACTCTTGAGCCGTGCCGCGGTCCTCCCACAGCAGATGCTCCAGAACCGACTGGTTGCGCCAGTACGAATTGAAGAAATACCAGTCCGGGTCCTCCGGGCGCTCGAGCTGCGACACATAGGTGAGCTTAAGCAGTCCATCGACAACCGTCAGTGGCGTATGGCGAATGCCCAGGGCGCTCTTGGGCTCCCCCGCATCGGCCTGCCACGGAACGACCGTGCCGCAATAGGCGCACTCAAAGCTGCGTTTAGCCTGGTGTGAGTACATAGGGCCGCCGCAGTTTTGGCATTTAATGGCAAACATCTCGTCCATGGATACGTCCTCCTTTGCGCAGGGGCTGTCGACATTAAGTATGTCGGGCGGGCAGGCACATGCCCATACCCATGTGGCCCAAAATGGAGCACCCGGTCGGACAAGAAGCCCCACTCGTTAGCACCAGCAGACCATTGCTGCATTTTCTGAGCATCGGCGCACGGTGCGCCCATGCGAGCTACACTATCCCCTTAACCATGATTGTGAGGACGATTGCCATGCTATTTGTAAATCGGCTGGTACATACGCTTGTTCCCGGCAGTGAGGACGAGCCGGTCGATACAACTTGTCGCACCAACGCGGGCTTTGCCGCAAGCCTTATCTGCATTGGCCTCAACATTGCCCTGTGCCTAGCCAAGGGCATCGCGGGCCTGCTCGCCGGCTCCGTCTCGCTCATCGCCGACGCCTTCAACAACCTCTCCGACGCCTCGAGCAACATCGTGAGCCTGCTCGGATTCCGCCTTGCCAGCCGCCCGGCAGACGAAGGCCACCCCTATGGCCACGGCCGCTACGAATACCTCGCCGGCCTGTTTGTCGCCGTCCTCGTTTGTGCCGTCGGCATCAACCTGGTGCTCGAGTCCGTTACCAAGATCATCAAGCCCTCCCCCACCGCCTACACGCTCGTTTCCCTTGCGGCACTGGCTGCGTCCATGCTCGTTAAGCTCTGGATGGCCGCGTTTAACCGCACGCTGGGCGACCGCATCGACTCGGAGACGCTCATCGCCACGGCGCAGGACTCCAAAAACGATGTCATCACCTCGGGCTCGGTCTTAGCAGCGGCGCTTATTTCGCAAACGACCGGCTTTGACCTCGACGGCTGGGCGGGCCTGGGCGTGGGCGTCTTCATTTGCATCAGCGGCATGGGCCTGGTGCGCGACGCCATCAGCCCGCTGCTGGGGCAAGCGCCCGACCCCAAGCTCGTCCAGGAAATCCGCGACAGGATCATGTCGTACCCCCAGGTCCTGGGCACGCACGACCTCATGGTACACGACTACGGCCCCGGCCGTCAGTTTGCCAGCGCACACGTGGAAATGCCCGGCGAGGGTGATGCCTTTGAGCACCACGAGATTCTGGACACCATCGAGCACGATATCAAACGCCAGATGGGCATTGGCATTACGCTGCACTGCGACCCCATCGCAACAACCGGTGATGACCTGCGCGGCTGGGTCAAGCGCGGCGTAGCGCAGATCGACCCCGCGCTTTCCATCCACGACCTGCACGAGCACGACGGGTTCGTTTCGTTTGACCTGGTGCGTCCCGACGACTTTGACATATCCGACGAGGAGCTGTTGGAGCTCGTCACGCGCATCGTGCACGAGCGCCGACCCAATGCCTCATGCGTCGTTACGTTTGACTCGGGCTTTAGCTCGCCCGACCGTCCGGCCGAGCAGCTGTAGCCCGCTTAACAGCTAGTTTCCCTGCGCGCCCGAGATGCCGTTTTGCAGTGCATTCCAGGCACCCGTCGCCATGTCGCCCAAGTTCTGCGCGGTGTCGCCCAGGTTTTGTGCCGTATCGCCCAGCTCTTGCGCCTTGTCTCCCAACTCCTGTGCCTTGTTGCTCAAGTCCTCCAGCGTATTGGAACTCGAGCTGTCGGTACCGCTTTGGCCGTCGGGCGAGTTGCCCGAGCTATTCTTGTGCGTGAGTTGAATTTCGAGGTTGCCGCTGTCGTTATAGTAAGCAGAAGTAACGACCCAGTTGGCATCGATGACGGGCGTTGAGCCATCATCAGTCAGGACCACGGCATTCGAAAGATTGGCGCCGCGCGACTTGAGAAGTTTCTTGGCGTTGGACCAGTACTGCCCCGGGATATCGCTCAGATCGACGGTGCTAGACGAGGCGGACTCGGTTTGCTCGGCAGCGGTATCAGCCGTTGAACTCCCTCGCTTGTTGAGCATGCCCGACACAATGGCAAACACAACCGACAGCGCAAAGAAGATCGCCAGCACGATGAGGATCTTCTTGATCACGCTCGACGAACGCGACGGCTTCTTCTCCTCGTCCTCGCCATATTGCGGAATCGACTTGGGGTACTCGCGATACGGCTCGCGCGACTCGTAGCGAGACTGCGCCGTGCGAGGCATATACGTCGTCTGCTGAGGCTGCGGAATGGGATTTTGCGGCAGGTCATCATAGGGATTCGGCGTCGAGGCGGCATAAGAATCCTGCGGCGCGTAATCAAACGGGTCCGGAGCTGCGTTGCCATAGGGGCCTTGCGAAGATACGGCATAAGAATCCCGCGCTGTGTCGCCATAGCCCATAACCCGGGTTGGCTCGGCAGAAGGCTGCGTCGCGGCGGGGTCGGTATAACCGGGGTTGGGAACAACGCGGGTCGCATCGGCGCTATCGCCAGCCTGCGCGGAACCGTAGCCGCCCATCACGGTTGTCTTGTCCTGATCCATGCAACGATTCCTTTCCGTCGCCCGTAAGCATCAAGTTATCCATGCATTCTACCCGCGCAAAAGCCCGTGACGGACAGAGCCCGTCCATATCTACAAGACAAGCGCGGCTAGAAAACAAAAGCCCCGCCGGGCCTTGTGGGCACGGCGGGGCGGACAAGCAGCTATGGGCAGCAGGCTTAGAACAGGCCGGTAATGTTGCCGTCGTTGTCGACGTCGATGTTTTCGGCCGCGGGAACCTTGGGCAGACCCGGCATGGTCAGAACGCTGCCAGTCAACGCAACCACAAAGTGGGCACCGGCGGAAACCTTGAGCTCGCGCACGGTGATGCGGAAGCCCTCGGGAGCGCCCAGCGCCTTGGCGTTGTCGCTAAAGCTGTACTGCGTCTTGGCGACGCACACCGGCAGGTTGCCAAAGCCGTTCTCGCGCAGCTCGGCGAGCTGACGCTTGGCAGCCGGCGTAAAGTCGACACCATCGGCGCGGTAAACCTTGGTGGCGACGGCCTCGAGGGCATCGGCCACATCGGCGCCGTCCTCGTAGGCAAACTTGAGCTCGCTCGGCTGCTCAATCAGGCGCATGACCTCATCGGCCAGGTCGAGCGCGCCCTCGCCGCCCTTGGCCCAGACCTCGGAAAGCTTAACGTTGACGCCGAGCTGCTGGCACTCGGACTCGATGAGCGCAAGCTCGGCCTCGGTGTCCGTCGGGAAGCGGTTGATGGCGACCACGCAGGGAAGACCATAGACGTTCTGGATATTGTCAACATGGCGCAGCAGGTTAGGCATGCCGGCCTTGAGGGCATCGAGGTTCTCGTCGTTGAGGTCGGCCTTGGCAACGCCACCGTTGTACTTCAGCGCACGAGCGGTCGCGACGACCACGACGGCGCTGGGGCGAACGCCCGTCATGCGGCACTTAATGTCGAGGAACTTCTCGGCACCCAGATCGGCACCGAAGCCGGCCTCGGTAATGGCGACATCGCCAAAGCGCATCGCCATACGCGTAGCCATGATGGAGTTGCAGCCGTGGGCAATGTTGGCGAAGGGACCGCCGTGGACAAACGCGGGCGTGCCCTCGAGCGTTTGCACCAGGTTGGGCTTGAGCGCGTCCTTAAGCAACGCGGCCATGGCACCCTGGGCCTTAAGGTCGCGGGCACGGACGGGCTCGCCGGCAAAGCTGTAGCCGACGACGATCTCACCCAAGCGTTCCTTGAGGTCGCTGATGCTCGTAGACAGGCACAGGATTGCCATGACCTCGGAGGCGACGGTGATATCGAAGCCGTCCTCGCGCGGCACGCCCTGGGCCTTACCGCCAATGCCGTCGATAACGTGGCGCAGCTGACGGTCGTTCATATCGACGACGCGCTTCCAAGTAATGCGCTTAACGTCAATACCGAGCTGATTGCCCTGCTGGATGTGGTTATCAAGCATGGCGGCCAGCAGGTTGTTGGCAGCACCGATAGCATGAAAGTCGCCGGTAAAGTGCAGGTTGATATCCTCCATGGGGATCACCTGAGCCCAGCCGCCACCGGCAGCACCGCCCTTAACGCCAAAGACGGGGCCGAGCGAAGGCTCGCGCAGGGCCACGGCGCTCTTGACGCCGCGGCGACGCAGGCCATCGGCCAGACCGATGGTCGTGGTGGTCTTGCCCTCGCCCGCAGGCGTTGGGTTGATAGCGGTCACGAGGACGAGCTTGGCCTGGTGATCAGTCGGCTCGTTGAGCAGTGAATAGTCGACCTTAGCCTTGTCGAAGCCGTACGGAATAAGGTGCTTAACGTCGACGCCGGCGTTCTTGGCCACCTCGGTAATAGGCAGTGGCGTGACAGAACGTGCGATTTCGATGTCAGTAGGCATGAGCGGTCCTTTCGTTACCGAATGAGAAAAAGACCAATTCAGCATAGCACGGGCGCGCAATAGTAAAACACCCGTAACCGATGAATGGCGATATGTTTATCCAATGCTCAGCGATAGCTTAACAGCCCGCCAAAACAAAGCGCCCTAAATGGTAGGTTCAATCCCCAAGTGCTCAAAGGTGCGAAGCGTTGCCTGGCGGCCCTGGGGCGTGCGAATCATCAAGCCGCACTGCAGCAGATAGGGCTCATAGACATCCTCGAGCGTTCCCGGGTCCTCGCCCACCGCGCTGGCAAGCGTTGTCAGGCCCACGGCACGTCCGGAGAACGTCTTAGCGAGTGTCTCCAAAATGCGAATATCCATCCAGTCCAGACCAAGCTCATCGATCTCGAAGAACTCGAGCGCCTGGCGGCAGATATCGAGCTCGATAGGGCCGTTGCCGCGCACCTGTGCGTAATCGCGCACGCGCTTGAGCAGGCGGTTGGCAAGACGTGGCGTGCCGCGCGAACGCGAGCCGATCTCGAGCGCACTGGGGTGGTCGATCGTCACGCCCAGGATGGACGCCGAGCGCGTCACAATCTGCGCGAGTTCTTCGACCGTGTAGTAATCCAGGCGATATGAAATGCCAAAGCGGTCGCGCAACGGGCCGGTCAACATGCCTGAGCGGGTCGTTGCCGCTACCAGCGTAAACTTGGGGATATCCAGGCGAATCGAGCGCGCCGCCGGACCCTTGCCAATCACGATATCGAGGGCAAAGTCCTCCATCGCGGGGTACAGGACCTCCTCGACCGAACGGTTGAGGCGGTGGATCTCGTCAATAAACAGCACATCACCCGGCTGCAGGTTGGTAAGGATAGCCGCCAGGTCACCGGTGCGCGCGATGGCAGGGCCACTCGTGGTCTTGATCTGAGCGCCCAGCTCGTTGGCGATAACGGTGGCCAGCGTGGTCTTGCCCAGGCCCGGAGGACCCGAGAAGATCACGTGGTCGAGCGTCTCGCCACGGCTCTGCGCCGCTTCGATCAACACGCGCAGGCTCTGCTTGATGTGCTCCTGGCCACAGTAGTCGTCCAGGCGCTGGGGGCGCAAAGTGCGGTCGACATCGAGGTCCTCGGCCGTCAGCTCCGAGCCCACCATGCGCTCGCCGTGCGCCATGGATGCCGCCGGCGAGTTGCCGGGCGTCGCCCACAGGTCCTGAGAGTCATCGGCTTCCCACATCACGCATCCATTCCGAGTCGCTTAAGCGCCGCGCCGAGCAGATCCTCGACACGCATGTTCTGCCCATCATACCCGCTCAGGGCAACATCGGTCTCCTGCGGGCTAAAGCCCATGGAAAGGAGCGCCGCACGGGCGTCATCGATGGCCGAGGGAGCGGCAGCGGGCACGGGCATCGCAACCTGGCCGGGAATCACGTCGACCGGCACAAAGCCCTTGTCCTTGGCAAAGGTGCTCTTGAGCTCCAGGATCAGACGCTGAGCTGTCTTTTTGCCCACACCGGGCACCTTGGCCATGCCCTTGTCGTCCTCGGCCATCACCAGCGAATACAATTGCCCCACGGTATAGGTGGAAAGCACGGCGAGCGCCAAGCGCGGGCCAACGCCCGAGACAGACACGAGCCGATCGAACATCGTGCGCTCATCCTTAGAGGAAAAACCGAAAAGTGTCATGGCGTCCTCGCGCACCTGCATACGCGTGTAGAGGCGGACCTCGCCGCCGGGCGTCGGCAACGTGGCCGCAGTGCTGCCCGAGATGCCGAGCTCAAAGCCAACGCCCGACACATCGACGACAGCAGAGCTCATCGTGGCCTCGACAAGCGTTCCGTGGAGCTGGGAGATCATCAGTATCCGGTTCCTCTCTGTTGATAGAACTCGCCGCCGGTAAGCGCCCGGGTACGGCTGAGGTTAACGTGGCAGATGGCGCAGGCCAGGGCATCGGCGGCATGGTCGGGATGCGGGTCGTGATCGAGCTGCGTGAGCGTGCGCACCATGTAGGCGACCTGCCGCTTATCTGCGGCACCGGTACCCACCACAGCCTGCTTGATCTGCATAGGCGTGTACTCGCCGATCTCGAGCGCGCACTCCGAAAGCGCCACGAGCGCGGCACCGCGGGCATGTGCCGTGGGGATTGCCGAGCGGACATTAGCGCCAAAGTAGATGCTCTCGATGGCAGCGGTATCGGGTCGATAACGCTCCACGACACCCTTGAGGTCGCGGGCGATATGCGACAGGCGCACCGCGAGCGGACTACCCGCGCTGGTCTCGATACAACCGTAGGCACGGCAGCGAACCTCGCCACGCCGCTCCTCGATAATCCCCCAACCCGTATGGGCCAAACCGGGGTCGATACCCAAAATGACCAAGCCAACCTCCCCTCGCCACAAGTACGGCGCAAGACAAGGCCTCGCGCACTATTCACGAACGTCTGTTCTAGAATAACACAACAGCGACCGTATCTAACAAGCAAGGTTGAACCATAGGTTGAGCATAAGTCAGCGAGCGAGTCCCTGCCGTGGCAAGGTGTCGCGAAAGAGGAGCGCCGCGTACTTCTGTACGCAAGCGACGGTTTGAGCGGCAGATTGCCCGACAGGGGCTCGCGCAGCGTCGACTCGTTACGCGGTTTGGCAAAACCGCGTAACCTTGGCCCCGTCCCCAGTTTAGTTCTGCGAGAAGAATGGGAACTGTCGGGGATCCACCGGCGGATGCGGCATCGGACCACCCTGGGGACCACCTTGCGAGCCGCCCTGACCGCCCATCATCTTATCGATGGCGTCCTGAACCTCGCCCTCGAACTTCTTCATTCCCTCGTGCAAACGACGCTGACCGTCCTCGGAGCGCAGCTCCTCCATCTGCTCGGGCGAAATACCCAGTAGCTCGCCCAGCACGCCCATCATCTCGTTTCGCATGCGCTCACTCGTATCCTCGTCAGCAAAACGGCGCACCTCGGCGCGCGCCAGCGAATCGACCGACATACGCTCCTTGCCATTAAGCCCCAGGTCGGACCAGGCGAGCATGTACGGCCAAGAGCGCTCGGCAAACGAGCGGGACGAGACGATCGGTGCCGTCGGCAATATGCGGCGGGCAGCCTCACCCTGTCGAACGAGCATCAGCAGCAGCGAGCAGGCCTCAGGCTTGCCAGCGGCCATCGGGATGTCGTCGAAAGATCGATTGCGGTCCACGTGCGCCTCGAGCGCACCATCGACCTCACCCGGTTCGAGCCCACCGAGCAGCTGCGCCGCGCGGTCGAGCATGTCGACCGGACCGTCGAGCGTCGAGAGCGCTTGCGCCAGCACGCGTTCCATGCAATCCTCCACCGCGTTGAGCGTCACGAGCTCTTGGGGCACCACGGCAGACGTGCGGTTGCGCACACGTGCCACAAACTCAAGCGTCGACAGATACACATCGCCAAAGGGCGCAAAGTCGCCCTGGTAGCCGCCGGAAAGGGCGGGCGCCGCCAGCGCGTACTCGGTTTTGGACAGCGGGCTCAGCGCCATCGCACCCAGCTCGAGCGCCGTGTCCTCCAGCATGAGGCCCAACGTGCGCGAGCGCAGACGCTCGGCATCGCCCGCCGACACGTCGCGATCGAGCACACGCGCCGCATCCGGTGCATCGCGCTCGACGGTGCGAATGTGCAGACGCTCGGCGATGGCGCGGACGGCGGCACAGCGGGCGGCCTCCACCTCCTCCTGCGCCGGCGTAAAAATACGGTTGCGCCCCAGCACCAGGCCAATCACATTACGCGGGCCCAGAGCGTCGACGGCCAGCGCCGCCAGCAGGGACGACGGCAAGTCACCCTCGAGTGCCACCACAGCACGCGACGCACCGTGGGCTCGGGCGTTGTCGCGCACAGCGAGCACCAGCGCCTGCCACAGCCACTCCTCGGAACGAAACTCGGGCAGTTCGTGATCTTCCAGGGCATCGAGCATCACGCCGCGCTGAATCTCCTGAACCAGCAGGCTCTCCTCAAAACACGGCGCCTGGGCCACCACGCGGCCGCAGTCGTCGAGCACAAACGAACCGCCGGTATACACCGACTCGTCATAGGCACCGACCGGCGCCATGCAGGCAAACCACACGCTGCGCTTGGATGCGATCTTGCGGTAGGCGCCGCTGCGTACGGCGGCAATGGCAGCAGTCTCGCGGTCGGTCATGTCAAACGCGTTGAATTGGAAATACGCAATGAGGTCGACGCCAGTCGGCAGCATCTCGAGTTCGCGGTCCAGGTCAAACACCACGGCGATGCGCACGCCGTCCACGTCAAACACCGGCGGCGCCCAGCGCGTATCATTGTTCTCGCCGCGCTGCAGGGCAATGCTCGAACGCGCCGGCACCACATGACCGTCCTTGAGCATCATGTAGTCGAGCAGCGGCTGACCCTCAAACGAAACCGCCGCGGGCACGATGCAGATCATGTCAAGCTCCTGGATGCGCTCGGCGACACCAGTCAAGCCGGCAAGCATGTCGTGCTCAAAGTCGGCAGCGCCCACCAGGCCCCCGGGCATGGCGCCCATAAAGAGCGGAGCCGGAACGCACAGCACGCGCGCCCCGCGCCCGTGGGCCAGACGAGCCTGGTCCTCGATGCGGCCGCAAATGCCCTCAATATCACCCAGGCGCATATCGATCTGTGCAAGCGCGAACTTCATGGCTCAGCCCTTTCCGTCGTAAACCATCGTTGTCGCAGTAAAAGCGCCGGCCGCATAATGCAGTCGGCGCTCGCATGTGCATATGCTAGCTATGATACCCCGAGCGGGGGCGCGCTCCTAGAACGTCGCGGACCACAGCCCGTGCAGGTTGCAGTAGGCATAGACGGTACCGGTCTTGGAACCGCCGGCAAAAAACGTCGCGGGCTTCATGCCGGGCTCAAGGTAATGGATCTCCAGACGGCCCTCAGCCTCAAGGGCGATCCACTCAATATAGTGCTCGGGCAGGCTGGGATGTTCGACCGAGCCCACGCGTGCGCGGATCACGTGACCGTCGCGCTCGGTCTCGACAACAGGCACGTGCTTCTCGTGCGCCGCGTCCTCGGTGTTCGCGGTCAGCTCCGTGCAGCCGGCAGGGGTTGCAACGTCGTTGCCAAGGGCGGCGATGAGCTTACCGTCGGGGTCCTTAAAGAATTTCGCCATGATGTTCTCCTTTTCTGATGTGCCAATGTTCTTGATGGTTCTTATGCCCAAAGGCAGACAAACCATCCACGGCATTGCAAATGAACACATAACGGATCAGGCAAGCGGTCGGGCCAAAATGCGTCGACCGTCCTGCCCACTCCAGCAGTCCCACCCCGCGCGCGGCTAGCGACCGTCACCGCCGAGCAGTGCCAGAACATCCTCGCGCGTGAACAGCGCCGACGAGATGCCGTCGCCGCCAAGCACGCTGTTGACCAGGTCGCGCTTGGACTCCTGCATCTGCATAATGCGTTCCTCGATCGTGTCCTTGGCGATGAGCTTGTACACGGTCACGGTATGTTGCTGGCCAATACGATGCGCGCGGTCGGTCGCTTGGTCCTGCGCCGCCACGTTCCACCACGGGTCGTAGTGAATGACCACGTCGGCCGCCGTCAGGTTGAGGCCCACGCCGCCCGCCTTGAGCGAAATCAAAAAGACCGGAACCTCGCCCGCTTGGAACTGCGCGACCATCTTGGCGCGGCTCTCCTTAGACGAAGCGCCCGTGAGCTTAAGGAAGGCGATGTCCTCCTTGGCCAAGCGCTTGCCGATGATATCGAGCATGCCCGTAAACTGGCTGAACAACAGGATGCGATGCCCGCCGTCGAGTGCGCCGTGCACGAGCTCCATGCACGTATCGAGCTTGGCGCTCCCCGCCTTGTAATCCTCGTAGTGTAGACGCGGGTCGCAGCAGATCTGGCGCAGCTTGGTGAGCTCGGCGAGCACTTTGAGCTTGTCTTTTTTAAACTCGGATGCCTCGCGGTGCTGCACCTGCTGGGCGATGCGGTCCTGGTTGGCCAGGTAGAGCTTGCGCTGCTCGCCGGTGAGCTGTGCCATGACGGTGTCCTCGATCTTTTCGGGTAGATCGGCCACCACGTCTTCCTTTACGCGGCGTAGCACAAACGGCGACACGAGCGCCTGCAGGCGAGCGGCACTGTCACCCTCGGCGTGCTCGACCGGGCTCTCAAAGCGCTTGGCAAACGACTCGCGCGTCCCCAAAAGGCCCGGCATCAAAAAGTCGAAGATGCTCCAGAGCTCGGACAGGCGGTTTTCGATGGGCGTGCCCGTCAGGGCAAAGCGCACGCCGGCAGGCAGGCGCTTGGCAGCGCGCGCCACCTGCGTGAGCGGATTTTTAATGTACTGTGCCTCATCGAGCACCACGCGGGCAAAATCCTGCTCGACGTACTCGTCGATATCGCGCCGCATAAGGTCATACGACGTTACGACCACGTTATGCTCGGCCACGCCGGCAATCTGTACACGACGTTGAGCCTTGGCGCCCACAATGGCGCACACATCGAGCGACGGGGCAAAGCGCTCCAGCTCGGCAGTCCAGTTGTACACGAGTGAGGCCGGGCATACCACGAGCGTGGGCTTGGTGTCCCCCGCCTCCACGCGCGCCAGGATATGCGCGATCATCTGGAGCGTTTTGCCCAGGCCCATGTCGTCGGCCAAGATGCCGCCAAGGCCCAGGTGTTCGAGCGAGCCGAGCCACTGGTATCCGTCGACCTGGTAGCCGCGCATCGTTGCCTTGAGCGATGCCGGCACCGTAAAGTCCATCTTGCCGAGCGTGTCCAGGCGCTCGACGGTGCGGCGGAACGCAGCGTCGCGATCGGCCTCGAGCGCCGGCGTGCGTGCGAGCATGCTATCGACAAAAAGGGTACTCGACGCGGGAAGCGACACGCCGTCGAGCAGGTCGACGGCATCGACGCCTAGGTCCTCGGCAAGACCAAACGCGGCACGCGCTCCCTCATCCAGGCGCACGATGTCGCCGGACGTCAGGCGCGCGAACGTCTGGTGGCGCTTGTACGAGTCCAGATAGATGGCAAGATCTGCCGCCGAAAGGCCGCTCGCGCCCAGTTCGACATCGAGCAGGTTACTCTTGACGGTCGCGCGCACCGAGAGCTTGGGCGCAGGGCGGACCGAAATCTGGCGCAGACGGTCGCTGAGCATGACCTCGCCCAGCTCGGACAGGGCAGACAGGCCCTCGGTCAGCAAGTGGAACAGGCTCTCGTCATCGCGCTCCTCAAACGCCAGGCCGCCCTCGTAGAAATCGAAGTACATGGCAGCCGTGTCCATAACGCGAAACTCCGCCAGCGTATCGCGGGGCGGAACGCCGGGGCGTTGCTCTTCGAAAGGACTGCCCGGAGCACCAAGACTAAAGAGATCAGCCGACCAATCGCCGTAGGTAACCGTAATTTTGCAGGTCACAAGACCATCGTCGACGCCGATTGCCATGGCAAAGCTCGCCTCGGGTGCCACAGTATCGAGCGCGGCGGGCGCGGTGAGGTCGGTATAGTCGCGCAAAATGGGCAGCGCCATACGGCAGAACTCACCCACCTGCTCGGCGGCAATATGGGCGGGCGTGCGGCACGGCAGCAAGCGCGACAAAAAAGGTGCGGCATGCTGAGCAAATGCAGCGTCGGTACGGCGCGCGCGGCGCGTGTCAACCAAGTAGGCGGCATCGCCCGACGCAAAGCAGTACATATCGGCGGGCAGGCGCAGGTCATAGCTACCACCAGCCGCCGGCGCGATTTTGGCGGCAAGCAGCGGTGGGCGCTTAGCGGATGCCTCGTCCTCCCCTTGCGGAGACAGCTCAACCGCCACGTCGTAGGTGCGATGCGTCGTCATCCCCCGCGACCAGGCGGGCTCAAAGGAGATGGTCTGGCCGCGCAGCAGGTCCAGCACATATACGATGCTATGCTCGGACAGCGGCAACTGACGCTCGGCAACAAAACCGCTGCGGGCAAAGTCGTACGACGCCGAACGCGAGCTTGTGATGTCATCGAGATAGGCAACTGTCGTCACAACAAGGTTGAGCAGCTTTGCCGATGTTTCGTCAAAGGCCTCAGGTGAATGGACAAACGTGAGCTTCTTGCCATAGGAGAACGTGCCGCCGCGCACGTAGGCATCGGCCATGCCGTCGATGTCCTTGACCACGTAGGAGACCGATCCACAGCGAATGCGGAACTCGAGCGCCCAGCTAAAGCGGTCAGCGAACAGCGGATTGTAGTACGGCACCAACGAGGGCTCCAATGCCGCTTTGGGGGCGTCGGGATCAACGGCACCGGCAAGCTTGCGGCGCATGCTCGCCAGCTCATCCATGCGCGCGTCCGAAAGATCGGAGAGCGCCGCCACAAGGCTCGGGCTCGTGGGGACGGGCGCCGGAAAGGGAAAGTTGGGGTTGACGGCCGGCGCTTTGGGTGCGGTGCGCGCGGGCTGTTTCGACTGCGCCGTAAACGTGCGAACCGGCGTGCGCAAACCTTCGACGGGCTCGGCGCCGCTGGCATCCAAATACGCCAGAGCCGTGGCAATAGCGTGCTTGCACATACCGGGGTAACGATAGGCGGCGGGGCAATCGCAGTCGTAGTCGATCACCTCGTGCTCGTCCATGTCGAGCGCCACGTGCGTCTTGTACAGGTCGCCACGCGAACCGCGCACCGAGCCCTCGACCGTCACGTTTTTGGAGAAGCGCGAGCCGCTGTCCTCGATCGACAGCACGGCGCCGTTGAGCATGAGCGAACGCCCCTTCATAAAGGTGCCGCTCAACGCCGCCTCTTTGCGAAGCGCCTGCACAAACGTCCCCTGCGCCATCACTTCCTCCAATCTCACCCGGGGTAGCTTAGATCACCGTCACGCGGCCCTGGTTACCCACAATGGCCTTGGCCTCGGCCAGCAGCGGAATCGAACGCGCGTTGACCTTGGCAGGTACCTCGGCACGCAGCACGCGCCCGTCCACCTGCTCGATAAAGATCTCCACGCGGTCGCCGCCCGGGTTAGCGGTGAGCACCGTGGCCAGGCGCGCCATATTGCCCTGGCTAAAGCGGCTGTTGGGCACCATGACCTCAAACACCTTGGGCTTGTTGTTCTCCTCGTTGAGCTCGAGCGGCACGATCTCCTGCGCGATGATCTGGTCGCCGCGGTCCGAGCGCTCGAGCTTGCCCTTAATGCGCACAAAGGCATCGGACAGCTGCGCGCCGGTCTCGGGATCGACCTCGCCGTACAGGTACCCCTCGGCCTCTTTATAGGTCTTGGGGAACACGACGACGGTGGCCTCGCCTTCCATGTCCTCGAGCTGCACGATGCCCATGGGGTCACCGTTTTTGGTCACGCGCTTGGACACGCTCGAGACCATGCCGGCCCACCACAGCGCCTTGCCCTCGGGAATCTCCTGGTTGATGGTGCCGCCCGTAGGATTCTGAACTTCGTAGCCGGTATCGATCTGCGAGAACGAGAAGTCGCGCGCCTTGGCTAGTGCATACTCAAACGGGCGCAGCGGGTGGTCCGAGACATAGATGCCCAGAACCTCCTTCTCCTGGCTCAGCTTAAGGTGGCGGTCCCACTCCTGGCCGTCCGGATCGGGCACGCTCACCTCAAAGCCCGAGCCCTCAACGTCGCCAAACATGTCGAAGAACGAGGTCTGGCCGCTCGCGCGGTCCTTCTGGCGCTTTATCGCGGCGTCGATGATGTTCTCGGGGTTGTTCTTGTCCACAAAGTGCATCATCTGACGACGCGGATACCCCGTGGAGTCGAAGGCGCCTGCCTTGATCAGCGATTCGATTACGCGACGGTTGGCCTGGCTCGAGTCCACGCGCTCGACAAAGTCGTGCAGTGTCTTAAATGGACCGCCCGCCTCGCGCTCGGCGATAATCGCCTGCGCCACGCCGGTGCCCACGCCGCGGATGCCGGCCAGACCAAAGCGCACGCCCTCCTTGGTAGCCGTGAACTCGGTGCCGGACTCGTTGACATCTGGCGACAGCACGGGGATGCCGTCGTGACGGCACGCCGAGACGTAGTGCACGATCTTGTCGGTCTTGCCCGTATAGGACGTCAGAACGGCCGCCATGTACTCGTGCGGATAGTGCGCCTTGAGCCACGCCGTCTGCATAACCAGGATGGCGTAGCCGGCGGAGTGCGACTTGTTGAAGGCGTAGGATGCGAACTCGAGAACATCGTCCCAAATCTTCTGGGCGACCTCGCGCGTGTAGTTGTTCTTGATAGCGCCGTTCATCCAGTGGTCGTAGGTGGTCTCGTCCGAGCCATCCTCCCAGTGCAGCACCGTCGACGTGAGCAGCTTGATCTTTTTCTTAGCCACGGGCTTACGGATACGCGAGTCCGATTCGCCCTTGGAGAAGCCGCACATCTCGACGGAGATGAGCATAACCTGTTCCTGGTAGACCATGGTGCCGTAGGTTTCGCCCAGGATGTCGTCCAGGCGGTCGTCGTAGGAGACGGCCGGCTCCTTGCCGTTCATACGGTTGATGTAGGACGAAACCATGCCGGCGCCCAGCGGGCCCGGGCGGTACAGGGCGATCAATGCCACGACGTGCTTGTACTCGGTGGGCTTCATGTTCTTGATCGTGGCCGTCATGCCGGCGGACTCGACCTGGAAGACGCCGGCGGTATGGCCGGAGCCCATGAGCTTAAAGATCTCGGGGTCGTCAAAGGGGATCTCTTCCTCTTTGATGTCGATGCCGAAGTTCTTTTTGATGTTTGCCTTGGCCTTGGAGATAACCGTCAGCGTGCGCAGGCCCAAGAAGTCCATCTTGAGCAGGCCCATGTCGGCAACGGTATGACCTTCGTACTGGGTAATCTCGACGCCGCCCTTGGTGTCGAGCTTGGTGGGCACGTGCTCGTTGACGGGGTCGCGGCAGATCAGAACGGCGCACGCGTGCACACCCTCGCCACGGGTAAGGCCCTCAATCGAGAGCGCCGTGTCGATGATGCGGCGGGCGTCGTCGTCCTTTTTATAGGCCTCGGCAAAATCGGGGTTAAACAGATCCTCTTTGCCGGGTTGCTTTTCGAGCACCTGCTTGAGCTTGACCTTGGGGTCGCTCGAGACCATCTTGGACAGACGCTGGCCCATGTAGACCGGGTAGTCCAGGACGCGCGCAGCGTCGTTGATGGCCTGCTTGGCCTTAATGGTCGAGTAGGTGATGACGTGGGTGACCTTCTCGGGGCCGTAGAGCTGGCGAACGTGCTCCACGACCTCGAGGCGCCGCTCATCGTCGAAGTCCATATCGATATCGGGCATCTCGGTACGCTGCGGGGACAGGAACCTCTCGAACATCAGACCGTTCTCGAGCGGGTCGAACGCGGTGATGTTCATGGCGTAGGCGACGATAGCGCCGGCGGCCGAGCCACGGCCGGGGCCGACGCCGATGCCGTTGTCCTTGGCCCATTGCACGTACTCGGCAACGATCAAGAAGTAGGCGGCAAAGCCCTTGTCGCAGATGACTTTGTATTCGTACTCAAAGCGCTCTTTGATGTTGACGCCACCAATCTCGCGCGTGGCCCAGTCGTCGCCGTAGTGCTGGCGCAGGCCCTTCTCGCACTCGCGGCGGAACTGGCTCTCGTGCGTCTCGCCGGGATCGAGCAGCGGGAAGCGCGGCAGGATGATGGAGTCCCAGTCCAGCTCAACGTAGCACTTGTCGGCGATCTCGAGCGTGTTGTCGCAGGCCTCGGGGCAATACGGGAACATCGCCCGCATCTCCTCCTCGGTCTTCATGTAAAACTCCGAGCCAGTCATGCGCATGCGGTTAGGGTCGTCGACCTTGGCGTTCATACCGATGCACATGATGACGTCCTGCACGGGCGCGTCCTCGCGGCGCAGGTAGTGGAAGTCGTTGGTGGCGATGACCTTGACGCCCACCTGCTTGGCGATATCGATGAGCGTACGGTCCATCTGCTCGTCGGTCAGGCCATTGTCGGTGGTGATGCCGTGTTCCTGGATCTCGATATAAAAGTCGCCAGGTTCGAAGGTATCACGGAAGGTCTCGGCCCACTTGATGGCGCCCTCCATGTCACCGCGGTCGATGTATTTGGGAATGATGCCCGCGATGCAGGCGCTGGTGCAGATCATGCCCTTGGCGTGGCGGCGTAGGTTGTCGAGCGTCACGCGCGGCTTGTAGTAAAAGCCCTGAACGGCGGCCTCGGAGACCGTCTGCATCAGGTTGACGTAGCCCTCCTGGTCCTTGGCCAGAAGGATCATGTGGTAGAGCTCGGGCTTATGGTCGCGAGCAAGGGTCTCGTCCGGCGTAAAGTAAACCTCGCAGCCAAAGATGGGCTTGATGACCAGGGGCGGCTTGAGCTCGTCGATGTTGCCCTTCTCGTCCCACATGGCCATGTCCTTCACATACTGGGCATGCTCGCGCGGGTTTTCCTCGGGGTCGGGCTCCACCAGCTCGTCGCGGCGGTCCTTTTCCAAGAAGGCCTTGTCGTGGCTCCAGGTTTTGTACTCGGGCGTGTTGTGGTTGACGGCGTCACAGGCCAGCGCCAGGTCGGGTACGCCATACATGTAGCCGTGGTCGGTAATGGCCACGGCGGGCATGCCCAGCTCAACGGCACGGTTGACCATATCCTGGATACGGGTTGCGCCGTCGAGCATGGAGAAGACAGTGTGATTGTGCAGATGGACGAATGCCATGTGATGAGCTCCGATGCGGGTTCGTGTTCTGACTGAACGATTTTACCCCACGGCACGGACAGCACCCGAACCTAGCCAAACCCACACGGCTCCTATTGAGTTGCGATGAAATACGGACTGTTTGGCGGCTTTTTTGGCCAAAACAGTCCGTATTCCACCGCAGGTTGTTGAGGGTTAGAGGTTGTAGGTGACCACCTGGGGCTCGCAGGGGTTGGCGGGATCGGCCTGCTCCACGCGGACGAACTTGACGGTCACGGCCTCAAAGCCCGCCTTGTGCAGAACATCGGCGTAGACGCGCGCCTGCAGGGCGTGCTTCTCCCGCAGCTGTTCCGGCGTCTCGTCCGGCGTGCCGCCCGTCTTGTAGTCGATGACCAGCGCGCGTGACGAATCCGCCGGGTTCGTCGCCAAAGCGTCGATGGCGCCCTCGGCATAGGCACCGTAGCGGGCGATGTCCTCGTCTTCGCAACCCAGCGAGAAGAACGGCACCTCGGCGCGAACGCACGGCCACGCGAGCAGGTCGGCACGAACAGCCGACTTGAGCCAGCGGTCCAGGGCAACGTCGAAGCGCTCGCGCTGCTCCGGCGTCAAGCGCCACAGACGCGCCAGCGCTTCGGCGCGCGCGGTGGGCAGTGCATCGGCACCCATCTCGATGAGCCACTGGCATGCGGCGTGGAAGGCCGAACCCAAGGCCATGGGATTGCCGGCGGGCTCGACAGCAGCCACGTCTGCATCCGTCATCTCCGAGCCATCCGACTCGGCATCATCGCCAGCCTCGTCCATGGGCACGTGTGCCTCGGCGGCACGGTCCTCGGACTCGGCATGGAGCGCCGCGGCAATTGACGAGTAGCTATACGAGTCACGCGCCGGGAACGGACAGGCGCCCATGCGCACGCCCACCGCCTGGGGATACACGAGCTCAAACGCATCGGGCTCGGGGTCGGCAGGACCGGGAACGGCGGCGCGGGCATCTGCACCGGCACCCTCCGGCTCCGCATCGCCGCAGACAAGCCTGCCCTCGGCATCCAGTAAAGCGTTGGCCTCAAACGCCTGCTCGCCAAACGTAAAGTCCGCCAGCGAGATAAGCTCGTAGTCGCCCGGCTGGGAGTTGTCGAACACCAGGCGGTCGGCATCGAGCTGTGGCATGTCCAGGCCGTCCGTCGGCAAAATACGGCGCAGCACGTCATAGGTCAGATCGGTCTCGACGTCGAAGGTCGGCGCGCACAGCTTGCCACGGCTCACGCCGGCATCCATCGCCAAGATCACCAGCTCGCGCGCACGCGTCATGGCCACATAGAGCAGACGAGCCCGCTCCTCGAGCGAAAGCTGCAGGTCATCGTTGCGCAGGCGAGCAAATGCCTCGGCGGGAGAACCCGTCGCACAGACGTCCTCCATGAGCTCCGGCGGCAGCCACAGCGACGTGCCCTTGCCCTTAAACGCATGCTCAAACTGCTTTTTAACGTCGTCGCCCTTCACAAAGGTTCCGTCGGCGAGCTTAACGCCGTCGAAGCGTGCCGGCAGTGCCACGACCTGCGCTCCGCCCTCGACGCGACCCATCTGTGCCGCACCCGAGGACTTGCGCACGCCAAAGCACTCGGCGACCGCCACGACCGGATATTCCAAGCCCTTGGAGGCGTGCACCGTCATGATGCGCACCGCGCCGTCGCCCTCCTCGTTGAGCGCGCCCGGGGCTTCCTTGCCCGCCAGGAAGCGGTCAAAGGCCAGCGCAATGGAGCGCGGCGAGTTACCGAACTCGGCCTCCGCTTCGGCCACGGCGTCGAGCGCCTTGAGCACGTTGGCGGCAATGGCCTTGCCCTCGGGACCACGCTGCGCCAGACGCACAAACCAGCCGGAGGCGTTGACCACGTCGCGCGCGATGTTGGCGAACGAATCACGTCCCACGCGGCGCAGCGCATAGCGCAGCACCTCGCGGGCGCGCGTCACCAGTGGCAAGCCCTGCAAGCCGGGCACATCGGAATCGCTCATGATGCCCGCGTCGATATTCCGGCGCGAGGTCTCCCCCGTCTCGCTATCGAGCTTGGTCGCCAGCGCCAGGAACTCCTGGGCGCCGAGCGCAAACATCGGCGAGGCGAGCAGCGGCATAAGGCCCTGCGCCGTATCGGCCGGGTTGGCGAGCGCGCAGACTAGGGCGCGCACCGTCTGCACCTCGGCTGCCTGGGCAAAGACCGAGCCACCCGCGATCACGCAGTCGAGTCCTTGGTCGCGGAAAGCCTGGGCATAGACGTCGGCGTTGGTCATGCGGCCCAGCAGCAGCACCATGCCGCCCTGGGGCTGACCGGCATCGGCAAGCGCGCGGAACCGCTCCGCGATCGCGCGGGCCTTGGCCTGTGTGCGCTCCTGCGTACTGCCGCCGGCAACAAAGAGCGCCTGCCGACGCGAGGCGTCTGCCACCAGCGTGTCCTTGCGGCCGTCGCTCGCCTCAAGATCCAAAAAGCCCTGCATCAGGCCGCCGTCATCGCCGTCGAAGACGCGTGCCACGTAACGCAGCACCTCGTCATGGCTGCGGAAGTTGCGCACAAGTTTAACGAGCTCGCCGGCGGGGACATCGGCAGCAGTGCCAGCGACGGCCGCCGCCTCGGGCGCGGCAGACGAGCCCACCTTGCGCTCCTGGCGACGGAACACCTCGACCTCCGCCCCGCGGAAGCGGTAGATCGACTGCTGTGCATCGCCTACGGTACACAACGCGCGCTCCCCCGCACCCGTCAGGTAACGGATCAGGTCGACCTGCATCTGATCGGTATCCTGGAACTCATCGATCATGACCATCTTAAAGCGACCCTCGTATGCCGCTCGGATGGCCGGGTAATCGCGCAGGGCCTCGTAGGCCATGCGCAGCAGATCGTTGTTGTCGAGGGCAGACTGGCCGGCCTTGAGCGCGCGGTACTCAGCCTCTACAGCACGGGCAAGCCCCACCAGTGCCTCGAGCGCGGGACCGCCGCAGGCCAGCACGATATTGATAAACGCATCGGCGGCCTCTGCCTTGAGTAGCTCCACCTGCTCCTTAGGGAATGCCTTGCTCGCGCGCGGCATGGTGCACGACATCATGAGTCGCGCCGCATCGGCCATGGTCTTGCCGCTCGCCTCGAACGCGTCGATGGCATCGAGCGCCGTCTGCGCTTTTTCGGTCGCGGCCTTGCTTGCGCCCAACGCCGATCGATAGGCATCGGCAAGGGCCGAGGTGTCGGCCTGGCCGCGCGCCACGCGCACGTCGTCCATACCGCCCGGCAGCTGGCTCGAGAGCTCCAGCAGGTCGCGCACCAGACCCTTGATGGTCGTGCCGGCGCCAAAGGGACCGCCCTCGCCCGCCATGGGATACCAGGCGTAGAGGGCCTTGAGCGATGCCGCGAGCTCGGGGGCGGCATCGGGCGCCGTCGCGCGGGCCAGCACATGCTCAACAGCCTGATCCATAAGCTCATCGGTATCGGTAAGCACCGTGAACTCGGGATCGATGCCCAGCTCCAACGCATGCGCGCGCAGGATGCGCGAACACATACCGTGAATGGTCGAGATCCAAGCGTCGTCGACGGTCAGGGCCTCCTCGTCCATACCCTCTTCGATAAGCGCGCGACGCACGCGGTCGCGAATCTCGGCCGCGGCATCTTTGGTAAAGGTAATGGCGAGCACCTGATCCAGATGCTCGACAAACGGACCGGATTCGGGCGAGAGCGCGTAGACGATGCGGCGCGTGAGGGTAAAGGTCTTGCCCGAACCGGCGCCCGCCGAGACAAACAGCGGACGGTCGAGCGTTTTGACGACTTGCAGTTGTTGCGGCATCAAAGTCGAAAGATCCATGGTCTACACGTCCCTCCTTACAAACGTTCCTTCGTGGTTATACGAGCAGCGCGCATGCGCGGCCTGAGCCGACGTCGGGTCGACGGCGGCAACGTCGCCTGCCTCGAGTTCGTGCAGGCGCTCGGCGATGCCGGCCTCCACGCGATCGAGCAGGGCGTCGAAGTCCATGCTGCCACCCTCGCCGGGAAAGCCCTTCTTAAGCCCCGGGATGCGGCCGTCACCACGCTCCTCCTCGAGCAGCTCGGCACTCGCGGCGCCACGCAGCGCCGGTTTGCCGCCCTTGGTCGAAAAATAGAGCGCCGCACGGGCATCCAGATCCAGCGCCCGGCGCATGGCCTGCGCATAGATAAGCGTCTGGGTATGGGGCGGCAGCCACCGCGGGTCGTCGATGGCGGCCTCGCCCGATTCCTCGTCGCGCACCGTGGGGTCGGCGAGTTTAAACTCCTCAACGCCCGTGCGATGCTTGTAGTCGATTACCACGGCGCGATTCTCGGCATCCACATCCACGCGGTCGATGCGCCCGCCGAGCGGCCAACCGGCATACTCGACCTGGAGCTCGTTGAACGCAAACTCCAGGTAGCGCGGAGCAAAGGGGGTGAGCGCCTCGGACTCGTAGGCAAGCACGCCCTCCAGCTGCGGCAAGATCTCAGCCACCTGGCGCTCCTCCACTGGAGAGAGCGGCACCAGCGGGCCCTCGGTACCGCGCTTGCCCGCATGCTCGGCCAGGGTCTCGGCAAAGACCTCGCGCAACAGCCCCTGCGCGCGCGGCAGATTCATGGGCGTCACGCGCTCCATGCCCTCCTGCGGAAGACGTGCATGCAAGTGCTCCAGCACGTCATGGACAAAGTTGCCCTTCTCCATGTTGCCAAAGCCCGTATCGATGGACTGAGGTTTGACGCGATACGAGACGAACCAGCACAGCGGGCAGGTGGAATAGGCCTCGATCTGCGAGGCGGACGTCAGGCGCGGCACGAGCCGCGCGCCCTCGCCCTCGCCATCGCGACGGCGCAGGACCAAATACGGCACGGCCTCGGCACTCAGATGCTGAGGGGCTTCACAGGTCACGCGCTCGCGCTTGAGACCTTCGCCTGCCGCGGGATCGAAGTCCCTTACGATATCGCCCTCACCCACGCACTTCGCCTTGTCGGCGTCAGCGGCCTTAGCGTCACCAGTGGCCTTAGCATCGTCAGCGGCCTTAGCATCGTCAGCGGCCCTAGCATCGTCAGCGGCCTTGTCGGCGTCAGCGGCCTCGGCGTGCGCCCGCAGCTCGGTCCACACGGCAGCCGGATAGCACTCGCGCGCCTGGCGATCGTGCGTCACGCGGGCGAGCGCAACCGGACCACGCGACGCTTGCATCGCACGGCCAAAGCGCACGCGCAGCAGGGCCGCAGGCTCAAGCGTCACGCCCTCGCGACCAAGGCTCGCCGTCAGCGTAGCCAGCGGTCCCTCCTCGTGCGAGAGCGGATAGCTGTCCAGATCGACATCGGCAAACAGCACAGCATCGTAGCTGCCGGGGCGCAGAGCCGCCGCATCGGCAAGCGAAGCAAAACGAACCTGAGCACGTGGCGCACGGTCAACCTCGTAGGTCTCGTAATCGTAGGCGGTACTACGCTTGTCCACCTTGGTGCGAATGCCATCGAGCACGGGCACGATCGCGGCCTGCGACACGTCGAGCGCGCGGGCGCCATTCATAAGGATGCCGATGACGTGGCGCAGCAGGGCCACCTCCGCTTGGCGACGGGCTTGGCCATCCAAGCTGCCCAGCGAGCGATCGGGCAACGCCTCGGCAACGGCAAGCATGGCCTTGAGCGCCGTCACGGGCTTGTCACGCCACAGCGCCTGGAACACGTCCGAGACCACGCACGGCACGTTCTTAAACCAGTTCTCGTCGCTCGCCGCCTTGCGCGCGCCCCTCACCTGGCCTTGGACGCTCTGCAGCAGGCTCTTAACGCCCGCGGTAGTCTTGCTGCGCGAGAGACGCATATTCTTATCGAAGGTACGGGCATTGACGGCATCAGCGCCCGAAAGCGGACTGTAAATCCAGTCGGTAAGCTCCGGCGCGGGCCACCACTCAGTCTTAGAAGCTGCCCCTTCGTCGGCGGCCTTCATACGCTCGATCAGGTTGGCGAGCGCCGTGAACTGCCTGCCCGCAATGGATTGAGAAAACGCCGTGAACTCAACTGTCTCGGCAGCGATATGACGAGCCGCCAGACGAGAGGCGAGCTCACCGAACAGCTGGGGTGCCCGGGCAGAAACAACGAGCACGCGTACGGGGTCGGCGGGCGTTGCAGCAGCCTTATCGTCCTTGGACTCCTTGTGCGTTTTCGCCAACTTATCGATGGCGTCCGCATAAGCATGGGCACGGGCATGGGGGCCGGCGACCTCAATAAAGGCAGGCTGAGCGGCGGTCCCGCAAGCGGCATCAGACGCGACGGCGTCCTCCCTCAGCGGCGCGGCCTCGAACAGCACACCGCGGGCATCAAATGCCGCGGCAAGCTCCTCGCGCATCGCCGCCTGCTCGCAGGCAAGCAGTACGACGACCTCTCCCCCATTGTTCGCCACGGCAGACAGCAGCTCGAGCAGGCCGTGCGTAAACGACGTGATACCGCGCACGCATACGGCGCGGGTGCACGCCGGCAGGTTATCGGCCAGGGCATCGGCCATAATGTCAGCCGCCTCGCAGGGCTCGACCATATCTCGACGGTCCAAACCGCGCGCATAGGCGCACAAAAGTTCAAACACGCGAGCCTCGGCGTCGCTTTTGGGCTTGGGCTTGCAAGCGTTGTCGCAGCAACGCTCGGTGCCTGTCCCTGCCACACCCGGCAGCACATCGCGAGCCATACGCGCGAGCATACGCACCGTGCCCTGGCTGCGCGAAAGCGGCTGCAGGTCGGCGTCGTCGAGGCGCGCTACCATGTCCGAAAACAGCATCTGGCGCTGCAGGTTGTCGACGAAACCGCGCCCGTCGCCCAAAAGCTCCCAAAGCGAGCGAAGCCACGATGTAGGCGTCTTGTAGTCAATACCCAGCGAAACGCCGGCTTCCGCCGCATCATGACGGCACAGGTCGAGCTCAGCAAACGTTGGCGCCAGCAGCACGGCACGCCCGTGGCGGGCAATAAGGTCGGCAAGCAGCGCCGCCTCGGCATCGCTCAAATCCGCGCCGGCGTTGGTGGTATAGATTCGAACAGGCATGGTCCTCCACTCAAACCGTTCGCAATATTCAATGTTTCCATCCTACCCGCCCGCGCGGACAGATTTGCCCCACGCCAACAGATTTGACCCCTTGGAGACGGAGGAAAATGGATCACCGAGGAGGTCAGTCTAACCCAGCGATCCGTTTTCCTCCGTCCCCAAAGGATCAAAAAACCGCCCCCGAAGGGACGGTTCTGCGCAATTCGTTTGTTGCCGCTGGCCTACTCGCCATCCTCCAGTTTGATGAGGATCTTGCGATAGCCGCCGTACTCGCCGTTGAGTGCCTTTGAAACGCGGCTCACCGTAGTGGACGAAGCGCCGGTGCGGGCCTGAACCTCAACATAAGGCTCGCCCTCATCCAGATAACGCGCAACCTGCAGACGCTGCGATAGATCGCAGATCTCGCGCGGCGTGCAGATATCGGTCAAAAACGCTTGGATATCCTTCTCGTCATCCAAAAGACTAAATGCGTGGACCAGCTGCTTGACATCAGGCTTGTCAAACATGTTCTCGATATTCATCGATCACCGCCAAACCCGCCAAAAGGCATCGAAGTTGATACTGACATCGGGCATCGTTCGCCCGTTCTATGCAATAGGGCAACGCGTGTGGCTTTTGCCCGTAGCAGTTTAGCACACCACCAAACTAAAGCGACAAAACTCTCTGCCAGCGGCGCATTTTCTAGGACGAACGCCGTTTTGAAACCGAATGCGCACGTAAGCTCCACGAATATCTGAGACAATGGGCGGCCGAACAAGGCGGCACACCCGAGCGGCCGTCCAAGCTGCCGCAGCAAACCGCTTCACGCGACACCGACGCACCCTGCGCAAGAAAGGATTCACACCATGCGCTTTATGCTTAACTGGCTCTTTACCTCGATCGCCATCGCGATTGCCACGTTCCTCGTTCCCGGCATCCAGCCCTTCGGTTTTGCCGAGGCCTGGGTCTGTTTCGCCTTCGTGGGACTGTTCCTGAACATCGTCGATTCGCTCGTCAAGCCGTTCCTGACGGTCATCTCGCTGCCGCTCACGATCATTACGCTGGGTATTTTTCAGCTCGTAGTCAACAGCTTTATGCTCGAGCTGGCCAGCTATCTGTCGGTCAATCTGCTGGGCGCGGGTATCTCCATCGCCAGCTTTGGATCGGCCTTTATGGGCAGCATCCTGGTGTCCATCATGCGCAGCATCCTCGACAGCATCGCCGAGGGCTAAAACGGCCATTCCGACCGCGCCCGTCTCAACAGCCCAAAACGAAGGCCGCCCATCGCAAAAATGGGCGGCCTTCTTATTTGCCAAGTCTCAAAGGGCGAGAGAATCTGCCATTTCCACCCCGTCCCCAAATGGCAGGTGGGCTAGATCACGTAGTCGTAGCCTTCGTTGGGAGCGACAAGTTGATCAAGCGTCACACCGTCGAGGTAGTCGTTGATGAGCTTGTCCAGGTTCTTCCACACGTCGAGCGTGGGGCACTCGTCAGAGCGCGAACAACCCTTGCAGTCGCCATCCAGGCAGGCGACCGGCGCCAGGCTGCCCTCGGTCAGGCGCAAGATCTCGCCCACCGTGTACTGCTCGGGCGGGCGCGTGAGCACATAGCCGCCGCCCTTGCCGCGCATGCCCGAGAGCATGTTGGCGCGCACGAGCGTAGCCAGAATATTCTCGAGGTACTTCTCCGAAATACCCTGACGCGCCGCAATCTCTTTAAGCGGGATACGGCCTGTCGCCTGGTGCTCGGCCAGGTCGACCATAACGCGCAGGGCATATCTGCCCTTTGTGGAAACCAACATATATATAGCTGCCTTTCGGTCTTTTAGTCCGTTGAAATTCTAGCCGAAAAATTGGCTTTGAAAATACCCGTTCCGGTCAAGATGGTTAATCAACTTGCAATAATCTCCTATTTCCTATTGCATTACTAGGCTTTGGTGTCTACTATGCTTCCCAACAGCTAAACGAACAACCTATAAGGTTTATGGGTTTAGCTGCTAGACACACCGTAAAACCACACGGTATCCAGTCATTTGAACACTTTGGAGGTTCATCATGAGCAAGGTTTACACGTCCATCGATCAGCTTATCGGCCACACCCCGCTCCTGGAGCTCACCCACTTTGAGGCCGATGAGGACCTCAAGGCCCGCGTGCTCGTCAAGCTGGAATACTTCAACCCCGCCGGATCCGTTAAAGACCGCGTCGCCAAGAACATGATTGACGAGGCCGAGAAGGCAGGCAAGCTCGTGCGTGGCGGCGACTACACCATCATCGAGCCCACGAGCGGCAACACCGGCGTCGGCATCGCCTCGGTGGCGGCCGCCCGCGGCTACAAGGTGATCATCACCATGCCCGAGACCATGTCCGTCGAGCGCCGCAAGCTGATGCAGGCATACGGTGCGCAGCTCGTGCTCACCGACGGCTCCAAAGGCATGAAGGGCGCTATCGCCAAGGCCGAAGAGTTGCAGAAGGAGACCCCCAACAGCATCATCGCCGGCCAGTTTGTGAACCCCGCGAACCCGGCCATTCACAAGGCCACGACCGGCCCCGAGATCTGGGACGACACCGACGGCAAGGTCGACATCTTCGTCGCCGGCGTCGGCACCGGCGGCACCGTGACCGGCGTGGGCGAGTTCCTCAAGGAGCAAAACCCCGAGATTCAGGTCGTCGCCGTCGAGCCCGCCACCTCCCCGGTGCTCTCTAAGGGCCAAGCCGGCCCGCACAAGATCCAGGGTATCGGTGCCGGCTTTGTGCCCGACGTCCTCGACACCCAGGTCTACGACGAGATCATCCCCGTCGAGAACGACGACGCCTTTGCCACCGGCCGCGCCGTGGGCCACAAGGAGGGCGTGCTCGTGGGCATTTCGTCCGGCGCCGCCGTGTGGGCCGCACTGCAGCTGGCCAAGCGCCCCGAGAACGAGGGCAAGACCATCGTGGCGCTGCTCGCCGACACCGGCGAGCGCTACCTGTCCACGGCACTCTTCCAGGACTAGAGCTCTCGTTCTTAGAACGAGTCCAAGGCACGCCGGTCTCCCCTCTCTTCTGGCAGCCTGAGCTCATCCCAACAGGGTGTCCCACAGGACGCCCGAACTTGCTACAATGTCTGCGGCGCGGAACCAGCCTCCCGCGCCGCTTTTCTTTTTTGGCCACATGCCACCAAGGAGAACCTCCCCATGCACAACAAGCGCGTGCTCGTCGCCATGAGCGGCGGCGTCGATTCCAGCGTGACCGCGTATCTGCTCAAAAGTCAGGGTTACGAATGTGTCGGTGCCACCATGCGCCTCACCTGCCCCGCGCCCGATCCCACCACGGGCATGAGTAAGGTCGACCGCGACATCGCCGATGCAAAGGCCGTCGCCGAGCGCCTGGGGATACCCCATCACGTGCTCGACTTGCAGCAAACCTTCGACCGCAACGTTGTCGAGCGTTTTATGAACGCCTACCAGGAGGGGCTGACGCCCAATCCGTGCATCATCTGCAACCGCCATATTAAGTTTGGCGCGTTGCTGGATGCGGCGCTGGATATGGGCTGCGACTACATCGCCACAGGCCACTATGCCAAAACGAGCCAGGCGCCCGACGGCACCTGGCAGCTGCATCGCGGCGAGGACCCCAAAAAGGACCAGAGTTACTTTTTGTATTCGCTCACGCAGGAGCGCCTGGCGCACACGATCTTTCCGCTGGCAGGCCTAGACAAAGAGCGCGACGTGCGCCGCATAGCCGCCGAGCAGGGCTTTACCAACGCCCAGAAGGCCGAAAGCGAGGACATCTGCTTTATTCCAGACGGTGACTACGCGGGCTATATCGAGCGCCGTTGCGAACATCCCGCTGCACCGGGCGACATTGTGTGGCGCGACGGCAGCGTGGTCGGGCGCCACAACGGCGCGCTGCGCTACACCATCGGCCAGCGCAAGGGCCTGGGCGTCGCGATGGCGCATCCCGTGTACGTAACGGGTGTCGACGCCGTCAACAACACCGTACATCTGGGCGAGGCAGAGGACCTGACGGCCACGGCGCTCACGGCCAACGACTGGATCTGGAGCGCCCCTGCCGACCGCATGGAGGCCGAGCTGGATGCCGGCGGCATCCGCGTGGGCGCCAAGTACCGCTACCGTCAAAAGGACCAGGCAGCAACCCTTACACGTGGCGAAGACGGGCAAATGCTGCTAACTTTTGACGAGCCACAGCGAGCCATCGCCCCCGGCCAGGCAGTCGTCGTCTACCGCGGCGACATCGTCCTGGGCGGCGGCACCGTTACGTCAGCCATCAAATAACAGCTCCCCGCCACCGCAAGTTATAGAGGACGCCCCGGCTGGCATCGCTGCAACAACCGGGGCGGCAGGCTCGATGAGCATTGTCGATGCGTCTAGCGCTGAACGTAGGCACGAACCAGCTCGTAGGTATTGCGCACGCCGTCGATGTGGCTGCGCTCGTAGTTGTGGCTCGCGTACACGCCGGGGCCGATCAGACCATGGCGAATGTCGTAGCCGGCCGAGAGCGTGGCCTCGACGTCCGAGCCGTAATGCGGGTACACGTCGATGGCGTAATCGAGCTCGAGCTCGCGCGCGATGTTGGACAGCGTGGTTACCAGGTCGTAGTTGTAGGGGCCACCCGAATCCTTAGCGCAAATCGAAACCATGCGCTCGGTGCAGCCCAGGTCGTCACCCACGCAGCCCATGTCCACGCTGATCATCTCGCGCGTGTCAGCCGGCACAAAGGCACCGCCGTGGCCGACCTCCTCGTACACCGTAAAGAGCAGCGAAACCTTGCGCGAAAGGGTCACCTCGCCGTCAGCAACGGCGCGGGCCAGACCCAGTAGAATCGACGCCGACAGTTTGTCATCCAGGAAGCGACTCTTAATGTAGCCGCTCTCCGTCACCGTGGTACGCGGATCCATAGCGATGATATCGCCCGTCTGAATACCCAGCTCAAGCACGTCGTCCTTACTGTCGACATTCTCGTCGAGCAAGATCTCCATGTTCTTCTCGATGGTTTTGACCGGCTCATCGGCCACATGCGCCGAAGGCTCGGTATTGAGGACCACACCCGTGTAGTTATTGCCATCGCGCGTATAAACGGTGCAGTTCTCGCCATCGGCCGTAGACCACTGATGCCCGCCGAGCGTCGTGGGACGCAGGCGACCATTGTCCTTGATGGAGCGCACCATAGCGCCCAGGGTATCGACATGGCTCGCCAGGACAAGCGGCTCGCCCTCACCACCAAGCTCAACCAACACGTTGCCCTTATTGGAGCGCTCGGGGCCAAAGCCCATATCGCGCAACGTTTCCATTAGATAGTCAGTAGCCGCACGGGTATAGCCCGTAGGCGAGGCAATAGAAGTCAGCGTCTTAAGCTGGTCAGTAATAAAACCAAGCGTAGAATCCATTTGGGACACCATCCACAACTCCAAAGTCAACATCCCGTAATCAGTAAAAGCCCCAACAACGATACCATCACGCACAAATATTTACCCAGCGAGATGACCCATCGAGCTCTTCCGAACAGCGCCCGCCACGACAACGAGCCGGCGGGCCCCGCCCGTTAGCCCCAGAATCTTTCCGCAGGACAGAAGGAGGCCCCGCCGCACGTAGTGCGCAGCGGGGCCTCCGACATGTCCGAGGACGATTCTGGGGCTAACGGGCGGGGCCCGCCGAACCAGGTTAAGCAGCCGGGCAGATCTTCTTGAAGAGCTCGATGACGTCGTCGAGCGTCGCCTCGCGCGGGTTGCCCGGGAAGCAGGCGTCAGCCATGGCGTCCTTGGCCAGGACCTCGATCTCGTCGGCCTTCATGGCCTCGCAGACATGCGGGATGTTCACGTCGGCGGAGAGCTGCTTGACGGCGGCGATGGCGGCGTCGGCAGCCTCGTCGGTGCTCATGCCCGTGGTGTCAACACCCATGGCAACGGCAACCTTGGCCAGGCGCTCGGCGCAAACCGGCTTGTTGAACTCCATAGCGATCGGCAGCAGCATGGCGCAAGCGACGCCGTGCGGGGTGTCGTAGTGAGCGGACAGGGTGTGAGCCATGGCGTGGTCGATGCCCAGGCCGACATTGGAGAAGCCCATGCCGGCGACATACTGGCCAAGAGCCATGCCCTCGCGGCCGGAGCCGGGCTGACCGGACTTGGCCTCGGCAACGGAGTCGCGCAGGTTCTCGCTGATCAGCTTAATAGCCTCAAAGTGGAACATGTCGGAGAGCTCCCAAGCGCCCTTGGTGGTGTAGCCCTCGATAGCGTGGGTCAGAGCGTCCATGCCGGTGGAAGCGGTCAGGCCGGCGGGCATGGAAGCCATCATGTCGGGGTCGACGACGGCGACCTCGGGGGCGTCGTTGGTATCGACGCACACGAACTTGCGGACCTTCTCGGGGTCGGTGATAACGTAGTTGATGGTCACCTCGGCAGCGGTACCGGCGGTCGTCGGCACGGCGATGGTGAACACAGCGTGGTTCTTAGTCGGAGCAACGCCCTCGAGGCTGCGGACATCGGCGAACTCGGGGTTGTTGATGATGATGCCGATAGCCTTGGCGGTGTCCATGGAGGAGCCACCACCGATGGTCACGATAGCGTCAGCCTCGGCGGCCTTAAAGGCCTCGACGCCGTCCTTGACGTTCTGGATGGTGGGGTTGGGCTTAATCTCGGAGTAGAGGCTCCAAGCAATACCGGCGGCGTCGAGCTCGTCGGTTACCTTGGCGGTAACGCCAAACTTGACCAGATCGGGGTCGGAGCAGACGAAGATCTTCTTGTAGCCACGACGCTGGAGCTCGCCGGGGATCTCCTTGATGGCGCCAGAACCATGATAAGAAATGGTGTTGAGAACGAAACGATTAGCCATTGATAGCCTCCCATCGTGTGCGGGGCGCCCATTACGCCCCACGCTATGAGTCCCATCCTAACGCTTTTGAAACAAAAAATGCATGAGAACGTCAAAAGTGTTAAAGCGTTTCAACATAATAACGGAGCCCCAGTCCTTCCCTCCCGACTGCAGCGAAGGCTAGATTATAGGAGCAATTGCCCAAAGAATACGACCAACTCAGTCTATAAATTGTTTCTGTTTTAGCAATATATGTTTGACAATACGTTTATAAAAGGATACTTTATAGTAATTAATATGCATGCAGCAAATAGTGTCATTCATTTTGTTAGAAATTGCCCATGCGGTTATTGCAGCTGCATGTACTGCAACATACAGCGTAATTCTCCGCACGAAGCAGAAGACGGTTCCAATTCAATCGAGGCGATGACGCGTGAAGGCTACTGGTCCTAAATCGAGCAAGACGGCTACAAACGAATATCGAATCTCAATTGAAGGTAACCCTTATCCGCATGCTCTGGCTCTCGTCAACCCAGCGGGAGACAACCTCAACATCAAAAGACATGGGTTCACGGGTCCACTAGGACAGCTATTGAGTCTTAAATACACCGTTTATGACGATGCAAATGAAAAGCTCTTTACTGTCGTCGACGGTGGTTTTAGTAACATGCCCAGGGTTGCGCTCATCATCGAACACAAGGAAGTTGCGGTGTTCGATTATGGCCTAAACAGACTTGAGATGAAGTGCGTAACGAACATACCGAATTACACAATAAAAGGTAACTTCCTATTTGGAGATTACGATATATTCAGTCAACGGGAAGTGAAGCTATCTTCAGTTAACGTCCTTCAATGTGATAAACAATCGTGCTTTAACATACAGGTTTTGGATAAAGCCGAATTAGCCGCCGCAATTGGAATACCCACAGCCATTGCCCTTCTGAGGGCTCGGATTGAAGAGCATCTCGAATAAATTGCAAAAAGCAGTTCGTAACAACATTCAGGAGCTAGATAGTTTTTTTCTGGCTCCTGAAGCTGTACTACATAGAGATGAAAAATAATGCGGCAAAGGGGCTGTCTCTTTGCCGCATTCGGTTACTTTCGGCAGCCCTCTTTCCAAGCCTCGGCCGCAACCTTCCAGCGAAAACGCAAGTCGCGCTCGCGGTCGATAAACATGATGGCAAACGCGACAAACAGCAGCACGCTCGCCACGACGATGGCGTGCAGGCCCATGCGCTCAATACACCAGTTGCCCAACACGGCGCCAAACACAAAGGTAAAGATCACGCCAAAGTACAGCAGGCCGTTTTCCAAAAAGCCGCGCTTGTGGGTAATGATGTAGTCGTCCACGTTTTGCAAGGCATTACGGAGGTTGCCGATACACATGGTCGTGGCGATGCCGTGTCCATGAATCTTGCGGAAGCTCTCGACCTGCATACCGCAGGCAAACGAAGTAAGGCAGTTGGCGAGCAGGTTGAAATCGCCACCGGGAATAAAACTCACGCCCAGCAAGATGACGGCTTCAAAGAACACCGTCACCTGACGCCAGTGGATCACGCTGCCAAAACGCTCGTGTACCAGGTCGGCAAGCATAATGCCCACAGCAAACGAAACCACAGGGAAGAAGTAACGCCCCGCAAGTGCCCAATTGCCCTCCGAGATGCTCACGCCCACCAGCAGGATGTTGCCCGTCTGCGCGTTGGCGAAAACATGGTCGCGCCCAATGTACGAATACACATCCATAAAGCCACCGGCGAGCGCCAAGATGATGCCCAGCTCAATGGATTCCGATATCTGTTTGGCACGCTGCATCGTCGTGCATCCTCCTTGTTGACGACTCTCTCGTGCGTTGGCGGAAACATAGCCGCCGTTCATACTGTAACCCATTGACAACATGGCGTACGCGCGAGACGGGTTCTCCAACGCGCAGATACACAGTCTGGAAACAAACGGCGGGCGCGGCACCGACACCCGAGACCTCGTGTACTCCACCAGTCTTTTTAGCCCCGTCCTAAAAAGACTGGTTACAATTACGTGCAGCATACAAACACCGGGAGG
This sequence comes from Collinsella sp. TF10-11AT, assembly GCF_003437565.1. NCBI lineage: Bacteria > Bacillati > Actinomycetota > Coriobacteriia > Coriobacteriales > Coriobacteriaceae > Collinsella > Collinsella sp. TF10-11AT. Next base: position 94,173 of record NZ_QSQW01000006.1, on the reverse strand, counting down.
GATCGTGGCAAAAAAGCCTCAGCACGCTCAGAACAACCAGCGCAGTCAGCAGGGCAAACAGGGCCAGCAGCAAAAGCGCGGCGGTAAGGCACAGGCCACAACCGTCAAGGCGACACCCGTCCGCCCCTGGCGTCCGGGCCGCGACAAGTTCCTCCCCGTCAGCCGCGCCGACATGGATGCGCGTGGCTGGGACCAGTGCGACTTCGTCTACATCTGCGGCGACGCCTACGTGGACCATCCCAGCTTTGGCATGGCCATCGTCAGCCGCGTGCTCGACGCACACGGCTACAAAGTGGGCATTATCTGTCAGCCCGACTGGACCGATCCCGCCAGTATCACCGTGCTCGGCGAGCCGCGCCTGGGCTTTCTGGTCTCCGCCGGCAACATGGACTCCATGGTCAATCACTACTCGGTGACCAAGCATCGTCGCCACACCGATGCCTACACCCCTGGCGGTAAAGAGGGGCACCGCCCCAACCGCGCCGTCACGGTCTACGGCAACCTCATCCGCCAAACGTTCAAGGACGCGCCCATCATCATCGGCGGCATCGAGGCGAGCCTGCGTCGTCTGGCCCACTACGACTACTGGCAGGATAAGCTCAAGCGCTCGGTGCTGCTCGACTCGGGCGCCGACATCCTCATCTACGGCATGGGCGAGCACGCGATCGTCGAGATCGCCGACGCGCTCGACGCGGGCCTGCCCGTCGACCAAATCACCTATATCAACGGCACCGTCTACCGTACCAACTCGCTCGACGAGGTCTACGACTACGACCTGCTGCCCAGCTGGGACGACCTTGCCGCCGACAAGCTCAACTACGCGCGCAGCTTTAATGTGCAGCAGCAGAACATGGATCCCATCACCGGACACCGCCTGGTAGAGCCCTACCCCAACAGCGTCTATGTGGTGCAGAACCCGCCGTCGGCGACGCTCACCACCGATGAGATGGACGAGGTTGCCGAACTCCCCTACGCACGCGATTGGCATCCCGATTACGACGCGGCAGGCGGCGTGCCGGCCTTTGCCGAGATCAAGTTTTCCATCAGCTCTAACCGCGGCTGCTTTGGTGAGTGCTCGTTTTGCGCGCTGACCTTCCACCAGGGCCGCGTGCTGCAGATGCGTAGCCACGATTCGATTATGCGCGAGGCCGAGCTACTCACGCGCGACCCCGAGTTTAAGGGCTACATCAACGACGTGGGCGGACCGACGGCCAACTTTAGCCGTCCTGCCTGCGACAAACAGCTCAAGCACGGCGTGTGCAAGAACAAGCGCTGCCTGTGGCCGAGCGTGTGCAAGAACATGGTGGTCGACGAGAGCGGCTACACGCAGCTGTTGCGCGACCTGCGCCAGCTGCCAGGCGTCAAGAAGGTCTTCGTGCGCAGCGGCATCCGCTTTGACTACACCATGGCCGACGCCTCGGACGAGTTTTTGCGCGAGCTGCTGGAACACCATGTCTCGGGCCAGCTACGCGTAGCGCCCGAGCACGTGAGCGACGCGGTGCTCTCCGTGATGGGCAAGCCGAGCCGCGCCGTCTACGACGCGTTCTGCCGTAAATTTGAACGCCTGAACCGCGAATACGGACTCAAGCAGTATGTGGTGCCGTACCTAATCTCGAGCCACCCCGGTTCAACGATGAAGGAAGCCGTGGACCTTGCCGAGGCCGTGCGCGACATGGGCTACATGCCCGAGCAGGTGCAGGACTTCTACCCCACGCCGTCCACCATGTCGACCTGCATGTACTACACCGGCGTGGACCCACGCACCATGAAGCCGATCTACGTGGCACGCGACCCACACGAGAAGGCCATGCAGCGTGCGCTCATCCAATACCGCAAGCCCGAGAACTACAAGCTCGTGCGTGAGGCGCTGGAAAAAGCCGGCCGCCGCGATCTGATTGGCTACACCAAGCATTGCCTGATTCGCCCCGTGCCGCCGCGCCCGGGCGAGACATCTGCCGGCGGGGGGCATGGCACCGGCAAGAAGGGCGGCAAGGCCCACGGTGGCGTTGGCGGCGCTGGCAAGGGACCCAAAGGCAGCAAGGGGCACGGTGGCATGTCGCGTGCGCAGAACACCGCCGGGCGCAATCGCGCGGCCCAGGGGCGACAGGGCGCCAACGGCGGCGGGCGTCGCAACTAGGGCAGCGGTGCGCTCGCTGCATCCATCCCACACGCGCGGCGCAGCGACCGCATTGCCTCAACGAGGATGACGCCGGCGATGGCGACCGTAATTGCCACGTCGAACGGCGTGTTCACAAACCAGAGCAACGTCATGAGATACGACCCGGCATTAAAGGCGAAGTGCAGCAGGATCGTGTAGCGGAGCTTTCCGGTCGTCACGAGCACCCAACCAAAGATGAGGCCAGCGGCACCCGCGTAGCAACCTTGCACCCAATTCATGTGCATAAAACCGAAGATTGCCGCCTGCAGCACAATCGCCGCGGTGATACCCCACGTGCTCGGGGCCGCCCAGGGCACCATGGCGCCGTCCTGCGCACCCGCACGACGCCGGCGCTTCCAAAGTGGGCGGCACTGCGGATTAAACGCTCGAAGCGAAAACTCAAAAATAATGCCGCGTACCAGCAGCTCTTCACAAAATGGGGCGCCGAGCACCGTAGTCAGGACGGCGAGATAGCTGGTGTCGCCCATGCCTGTTTCCTCGACAAGCTCGCTGTAGTCGGCCGCAGCCTCGGGCAACAGCGACAGCACGGCGTCGGTCACGTAGCCAACGACCACCTGCAGGGCAAGGCCGATCACGATAACGCAGGCGATGCGCTTCCACGCCCCACGCGCTCCCCCGCCGAGCGGATGCGCGCATTGCCGGCGTGCCATAAACGAACGCGGCCACAGATAACGCCACCACAGCAGCGCCATTAAAAACGATGCCGTCTGCGCGACAGCCTGAAGCAATTGAATATCGAGGCCGTCAATCGAAAAGCCCATGAACACCGATGCGACGCCCAGAGCGGAGAACAAAACCACGCTCAGGGCGATATCGGCAGCGACGACGCCAAAACAGGCAAGCGCCCAAATCATCGCATTGAGCATGCCAACCTCCTCAAAACCCGGCACTTAGGGACGTTCCTTAACTGCCGGCAGAAAAGGAACGTCCCCAAATGCCGGCAGTTTGGGACAGTCATTATTGATGAGAATCGGGCGCAGTGCCAAAAGCCCCGTTGGGCGAGATGTCAAACGGGAAGGTGCCGCAGCGATTGAACGCGGCGATAAACATGCGGATGGCGTTGGACGGCGTGGTGCCCACGAGCTGGGTTGCCGCCGCGAAGGCTGCCTTCTCCTCGGGCAAGACCTTCGCGACTACGGGGGTCATGTGTTCTGCCATGGCGCTTCCTTTTTGAAACGACGGTAGTGCGGATAGATGCGGGCCACGCGGCTGGGCGACGGGCTGTGAAGGCAACCCGATTGGCCCGCATCTGGAGTTTGTTTCTACGGCGTTGGTATTACTTGGTATTCCTAAGTATTACCCCGCAGATAGAATACCACACCCGACCCCATGGGGACGAAGGAAAACGGATCATTTTGTTGCTGAGTTAGTATTTAGAGCGTGATGATATCCGAGATATCGAGGGCCTGAGCGTCGGCGACATCGTGCGTGGCAAGCAGGAGCATGCGGCCGTCGAGCAAGTCGAGCACGACCTCGGCGCATGCGTCGCGCGCAGCGGTATCTAAACCGGTAAAGGGCTCGTCAAGAATCACCGCGCCGCCCGGACACAGCAGGGCTCGAGCGATCTCGACACGACGGCGCTGCCCGCCCGAAAGCTCGGCCACGCGAGCATGCACATCGACCCCCGGCACCAGCAAGCGCAACAGGGCCGCAGCACTCGAGGCGTCCACGCGTGCATCGGCGCACACCAGCACGTTATCCAGCGCCGAGGCGGACTCGACCAAGCGTGCATCCTGAAACACCATCGAGCACGGTGCGCACTCCCCTGCCGCAAGGGCAAGGAGCGTCGACTTACCCGCACCCGAGGCGCCCATCACACAGATACGCCCACCCGCGGGCACGTTGAGCACCAGCCCGTCGAGCGCCGGCGCCCAGGGCGCGCGATCGCCCACGGCAAGCGCAAGCTCCGCTGCAGCGCCATCGCCCGCAGCCCTCGCACGCCCGCGCAGCCCATGCCCATGCGCCCGCACGGCCGCACCCCACGCCACGGGCCCCGAAACCCGCAGCAGCCACACCAGCACGCGCTCGCACGCCCATGAGGCGGCAACGACCAGCACGGTCCACGCCAGCAGATCAGCCGTCTCAATCAAAAGCTTCGCCTGATAGATGCGCTCACCCACGGTGCCCACCGCCATGCCGATCAGCTCGGCTGCCACACCGGCCTTCCAGCTCATGCCGATCACGGCACGCGCACACGAAAGCACAAACGGCAGGACTTCGCGCCAGGTATGGGCGCAAAACAGTCGCCAGCCGCGCACGCCATGCAGACGGAACATCTGCTCCAGTGGCTTATCCACCTGCGACAAGCCTTCGACCAGTGAGAAATATACGCCCGGCAGCGCCATCAAAAAGACCGCCGCGATGCTCACACGTGCCGACCCCAACCAAATAAGCAGCAGGACCACCACGCAGGCAACCGGCGTCGCCTTAACAAACGAAAGCGCCGGCGCCACCAAGCGGGCAAACGCCCGCGACCGTACAGAAATCCCGGCCAACAAACCGCCGCATACCGCGGCAAGCGCCAGCCCGCCCAGTATCCGCGCGCCCGAGCCCGCCAGAATCGCCCACGTGCCGGCATCGCATATCAGGCGCAGCAGCGCCAAGGCAACAGCACCCGGCCCCGGCAAAATCAGCGGCTGCGCCACCAGCGCCGCCACCAGCACCCACACAGCAAGCCAAAAGGCGGCGACGGCACCTGCTGCCGACACCGCCTTCATACGCTCTGTCATTTGTCGAGCAAACGCACGCACGGGCTACTCCATGTAGTAGAAATCATCGGCCGGGAGCTTACCGCCCACGGCGCTCGCGTCCGCATCGGCCAGCACCTGCAGGTACCCACAGAGCGCCGCCTTCATATCCTTGCCCGTCTGGCAGACAAGCATGCACCCGGGAATCGCCTTCTCGGCGATCTTGGCGTTGTCCACGATGCCGGCATCGACCACGGCCTGCGCCCAGTCTGCCGGCGCCGCATTGACAGCCTTAACGCTCGCCGCATGGCAGCTCAAGAACTCCGCAACGGCCTCGGGATGCTCCTCGGCAAAGGCACGGCGCACCACGGTCACGCCCGTCAGCAAACGGGAGCCCGTGTCACCCGCGAGCTCGTCCCACACATCGGTCAGGCTCACCGGTGCCGACAGCTTGCCCTCGCTCTTGGCGATGGCAGCGGTCTTGAATGGCTCCGGCAGCACGCCCACGGCGGACGGGTCGGCAAGCAGGGCCGACAGCACCTCGGTGGGTTCGCTCTTAAACTCGAGCGTCACTTGACCGGTCAGGCCCGCGCGCTCCAGCAGGTAGTTCATGACGTACTCCGGCGTGGTGCCCTTGCCCGTCATGTAGACGGTACGACCCGCCAGATCGCCAAACGAGGCCACGCCTGCGTCGCCCGTCACAACGTTCAGCACGCCCAGCGTGTTGATGTCGATGACCTGCACCGCACCCTCGGTCTTGTTGTAGAGCACGCTCGCCAAGTTGGCCGGCACCAGGGCAATGTCGATATCGCCCTGAATGACCTTGGGCACAATCTCGTCGGCCGCGGCGCTGATCGCAAAGTCGAACTCATTGTCCGTCTCGCCATCGGCAGCCTGGTCCATAAACTGCACCAGACCGATCGACGTCGGTCCCTTGAGCGAGGCAACGCGCACCTCGACCGACTCAGCGGCAGCGCCACTCGCCGCAGACCCAGCAGCCGAACCCGCAGAAGACCTCGCCCCCGCAGCTCCGCCGCCACAGCCAACCAGCGCAAGCGACAACGCGCCCGCGGCAAGCGCCGAGGCAAATCCCCGGCGCGACATTTCAAAATCAAACGCGCGCATCGCTAGCACGTCCCCTCGTTAGGCATCGTCCATGCGTGATGGTCGGTATGCAGCAATCCCTCGGCCAGCGGCGACAGCGGCGCACCCAAGAACTCGCGATAGCACGCCTGGACATCGGGATTCTCGTGCGAGAAGCGAATCTTGGCGTTCGCATCGAGGCCCCACAGTACCTGGCCGCGCTCGGCTGCCAGCTCACAGCCGTCATGGATGGGCTGACCGCCGCCACCGACGCAGCCGCCCGGGCATGCCATAACCTCAACGAAGTCATAACTCACGCGGCCGTCGCGAATCGCGTCGAGCAGACGGGCAGCGTTTCCCAGCCCGTGTGCCACGGCGACGCGCACCTTGGTGCCATCGATATCGGCCACGGCTTCCTTCCAGCCGTCCAGGCCGCGCACGTCGGTAAAGAAGTCGGCGTCGGGGTTCTCGCCCGTCACCAGGTAATATGCCGAGCGCACGGCGGCCTCCATCACGCCGCCCGTGGCGCCAAAGATCACACCCGCGCCCGTGCCAAAGCCCAGCGGCGTATCGAGCGGCTCCTCGACCAGCGTGCCGACGCTCACGTGGCTTGCGCGGATCATGCGTACCATCTCGCGCACCGTCAGCGCAACGTCCACGTCGGGCGCGCCGTCCTCGCCCACCATGCTCGACAGCGCACACTCGGCCTTTTTGGCCGTGCACGGCATCACGGACACCACAAACAGGCGCTCGGGCTCCACGCCCAGAACCTTGGCGTAATAAGTCTTGGCGACAGCGCCAAACATCTGCTGCGGCGACTTGGACGTGGACAGGCTGTCAACAAACTCCGGATAGCGCGCCTTCACAAAGCGTACCCAGCCCGGGCAGCAGCTCGTGAACATGGGCCAGCCGCGGCTGTCGCCCTCGCCCTTGGCGGCCTTACCCAGGCGCTCGAGCAGCTCGGAGCCCTCCTCCATAATGGTGAGGTCGGCCGAGAAATCAGTATCGAACACGTACTCAAAGCCCACACGGCGCAGTGCGCAGGCCAGGCGCTCGACGGTGGCCTCCTCGCGCGGAATGCCGAGCTCCTCGCCCCAAGCGCTACGCACGGCCGGCGCGATCTGCACCAACACGATCTTGTCGGGATCAGCGAGAGCGTCGAACACGGCCTCGGTGTCATCGCGCTCGCGCAGCGCGCCTGTCGGGCAATGCGTGATGCATTGACCGCACGCGACGCAATCGGTCTTGCCGATCGGCGCACGCCCGCGGGTGCCCACGGCGGTATGCGTGGCGCGGTTGGTCAGGTCCCAAATCCCTAAGCCCTGCACGCTCTCGCACACCTTGATGCAGCGCATACATTTGATGCACTTGTCGTTGTCGCGGATGATGGGAAAGTCGAAGTCCCAGCCCTCGCGCGCCAGGTGCTGCTCGTACGGCAGATAGAAGATGCCCAGGTCGTTGGCGATGGTCTGCAGGTTGCAGTTACCACTGCGCACGCAGCTCGTACAGCGCGAGTCGTGCTGGGACAGCAGCAGCTGCACGTTGGTGCGACGCGCCTCGCGGGCCTTGGGGCTGTTGGTGTGGACCACCATGCCGTCGAGTACGTAGTTGTTGCAGGCGGCAACCAGCTGGTCGCAGCCCTCAACCTCGACCACGCACACACGGCAGCCGCCGATCTCGTTCAGATCGCGCAGATAGCACAGGGTGGGAATCTGGATGCCGACGGACTTGGCCGCATCCAGGATCGTGGTGTGCTCGGGCACCACGACCTCGCAGTTATCGATCGTGAGCTTGACCATGTTGAGTGCTCCGCTTTCGGTGTTGTCGCTGACAGTGGTTTTGTTGGGCTCTACCATTCCAGGTTCCTCCCTCCGCGGAACGCGCCAAAGCCAAAGTGGTCGCAACGCAGGCAGCGGCTTGCCTCCTGGCGTGCCTCTTCCTCGGTAAGGCCCTGCTCGACCAGATTCCAATCGCGGATGCGCTCGCCGGCCTCGCGCTCGCCCAGCTCGCAGCGGCCGCACTCGTGCTTGCCCTTAAACTGCACGGTCGGCAGCTCAACGTCGAGCTTGATCTTGTGGTCGAAGCCCAGGTAGCGGTCGATATTTGCCGAAGCAACGCGGCCGGCGTTGATGGCCCGGATGACGGTGGCGGGACCGGTCTGGCAGTCGCCGCCGCTAAAGAGGCCGTCGAAGTTGGGCACGGCGCCATCCGAATCGGTGACGACGCGACCCCACTTGCAGACGATGCCCATGTCCTCAAACGGCTTGGAATCGATGTCCTGGCCAATGGCCACGAACACGCGCTCGCAGGGAATGACGCGCTCGGGCGTGGCGGCGGCACGCGGGGCCGGACGACCGCGACGGGGCTCGCCGATAATCTGCGGCTGCACGCGCAGGCCGCTCACGCGACCGTCCTCGCCCGTCTCGATGGCGAGCGGCGCCGTCAGCTCCAGAACCTCGCAGCCCTCGGCCTGGGCACCGGCAATCTCGGCGTCCTGAGCCGTCATATCGCAGATGCGGCGGCGGTAGACAATGCTCACCTTTTCGGCACCGCAGCGCACGGCAGAGCGCGCCACGTCCATGGCCACGTTGCCGCCGCCGATGACGCACACGCGCTGGCCGCTCAGGTCGGGCAGCTCGTCATCACCGATGGCGCGCAGCATCTTGACGGCCGACTCCACGCCGGGCGCCTCTTCGCCCGGAAGGCCGAGCTTCTTATCGCTGTGGGCGCCAATGGCCAGGTAGACGGCATCGAACTCGTCGCGCAGGCGGGCAAGCTCCTCGCCGTTGACGGAGTGATCGAGCTCAACGTCGATGCCGGCGCTCAAAATCCAGTCGATCTCGGCCTGCAGGCGCTCGCGCGGCAGACGATAGCTGGGGATGCCATAGCGCAGCATGCCGCCCAGGTGGTGGCGCTGCTCAAAGATGGTCACCTTATGGCCCATCACGGCCAGGTAGTAGGCGCAGGAAAGGCCGGCCGGGCCGCCGCCGATCACGGCGACGCGCTTGCCGGTGTTGTCCACTACATGCGGCTTGTGGTCGTTGAGCTCACCGTGCTCGACGGCAAAACGCTTGAGGGCGAGGATGTTCATGGGGTCGTCGACCATGCCACGGCGGCAGTGCATCTCGCAGGGATGCTCGCACACCAGGCCGCAGACGAGCGGCAGCGGATTGTTCTTGCGGATGACCTTGACGGCGTCGGCATAGCGGCCGGCCTCGACCAGCGAAATGTACCCGGGAATGTCGACGTGCGCCGGGCAGCCCGAAACGCACGGGACGCGGGCCTCGCGGTCAAAGCCGCAGGAGCGCTCGCGGATGTGATGCTCAAAATCGTCGCGGAAGCCGCGAATGGCCGTGAGTGCCATGGCGCCAGCTTCGTAGCCGATGGCGCAATCGCTCGAAAGATAGATGGTGCGGGCGGTGCGCTCAATCAAGTTGAGCGTGGACTCATCGGCGCGCCCTTCGAGCACATCGGCGAGCAGGTCGCTCAGCGCGCTCAGGCCCACGCGGCAGGGCGTGCACTTGCCGCAGCTCTGGGTGGAGCACAGATTGACGAGCGCTGCCGTAAACTCAACGGGGCACGGGGCGAGCGAACTCACCGCCAGACGACGTCCGAGCGCATCGTGCAGGTCGTCCATGACGGCCTGAGCGTGGCTGCGTTCCATTACGTGCAGTCGAGCCATAAGATCCCCTCTCACATGGCAGCCCGGAGGCGAGGCCGGGCGAAGTTGCTACACGCACAACACTGACCTAAAAAGTTGTTAGGTCTCCACGCAGTTCGGCAGGCGGTATGAAATGTCACCCTCGGCGGTGAAATAGAACATTACCGCAGATAAATGCCATATTTGGTAAAACGCGTTACCAAATGACAATGCCCCGCCCACGCAATCACGTGGACGGGGCATTGCTCCAGGTATGCGGCCAGCGACCCTGTTGCTTTTACTTAAGCTCGGGCCAGTAACCCTTGTTGGCCTCGATCATGTCGTCGAGAACCTCCTTGGCGACCTTCATCGAAGGCACGGTCTTGTTCAGCGTAAAGGCCTTGAGCGCCTTCTCGTAAGAACCCTCGATCGTAGCCTCGACCACGAGCTTCTCGGAGTTCAGCTGCTGCATCATGAGGCCCTGCTGGAACAGAGGAATGTTGTCGCGGCTGATGACCTCGGGGCCATTCTTGCCAATGTAGGCAGGCAGCTCGACCATAGCGTCGTAGGGCATGTTGGGGATAGCGCCCTTGTTCTCGCAAATGACCAGGAAGCGCTGCTTGGTGTCGTTCTTCAGAGCGATAGCCAAATCGGCAATCCAGTCGCCGTGGCTGCCCGCATAGAACGTGCTCTCGTCGATCTCGCCCGTCTTCTCGTAGTGGTCGATGCCGTCGAAGAGGTTCTTCTCACGCGTCTCCTCAACCTCGTTAGCACGGGTGCGCTCGGGGTTGGAATGCTCGACGAACTCCTTCTGCTGCAGGTAGTAGTTCAGATACGTGTTGGGCAGGTACTCCGGGAAGCACTCCATGATCTCGTACTCGCCCTTCCAGACGTAGTACCAGCTGCCCTTGGTGTGGCGGTTCTGCTCGGGGTGCTCGTCAGTGGCCTCCTCGGGCTTCTTTGCCATGAGCGAGCCCATGCCCTTGAGGTAGGAGTCGGGCAGCAGAATCTCATGCTCCTTGATGTACTCGCGCAGCTGCGGGAGCACCTCCTCGCCCTTGTGGCGGATCGAGGTGAACCAACCAAAGTGGTTGAGGCCAAAGTAATCGTACTCGACATCCTTCTTGTCGATATCGAGTGCGGCGCAAACCACGTCGATGATCGCGATCGGCATGTCGCAGATGTTGATGATGCGAGCGTTGGGACGCAGCACGCGGCAGCCCTCGGACACGATGGCAGCAGGGTTGGAGTAGTTGAGAATCCAGTAGTCCTTCTTAGCGTACTTCTCAACGTCATCGATCAGCTCGACCATGGGGAAGATGGTGCGCATGCCGTAGGCAAGGCCGCCGCAGCCGCAGGTCTCCTGGCCCACGCAGCCGTGACGCAGCGGAATCTTCTCGTCCTGCTCGCGCATGGCATAGCCGCCCACGCGCATCTGGGCAAACACGAAGCTCGCGTCCGTAAAGGCAGTCTCCTTGTCGGTGGTCACCATGAGCTTGATGTCCAGGCCGAGGTCCTCGTGCAAAATCCAGTCCACGAGCACGCCGATCTTGCGCTGGCGCTCCTCGTTGATGTCGTACAGACGAATCTCGTCAACGTCGAGCTCGTCCTTGCGCAGGGCGATGGATTTGACGATGCCGGGGGTAAAGGTGGATCCGCCACCACACAGAGTAATGATCATTGTTTACTGCTCCTTCTCAATTGCGTTTTCGACCTTGTCACGCATCTCGGCGACCTTCATGCCAAAGATGATCTGGATATTATTGCCGTTGCGGTTGATGCCGCTGTTGGGCACGTGGTTGATGAGGTCCTCATTGATGAGGTCCGGGTTCTTAACGTTCACGCGGAGACGCGTAAAGCAGTTCTCGAGCTCCTCGATGTTGTCCTTGCCACCAAGACCTGCGACCAGGTCGGCGATGCCTGCATCGACGCCCTCTGCGGGAGCCGCGGCAACAGCGCCCTGCTTCACCGCGACAGACGCGGCGGCCTCGCCCTCGGCAACGGACTCGGCGAGCTCGGACTCTTCCTCGCGACCAGGCGTGTGGAGGTTGAGCTTCTTAATAAGGAAGGTGAAGAGGAAGAAGTACAGAGCGGCGTTGACGACTCCAAGCACCAGCATAACCGGCCAGTTGGTCTTATCGACACCGAGGACCAGGTTGGAGACCACGATGTTGATGATGCCGCCTGCAGTCGAAGCGGGCACGGAGAGGACCTTGAGCAGGACCAGGAAGATACCGGAAAGAACCGAGTGAACGACAAAGAGCACGGGAGCGGCAAAGACAAAGAGGAAGTCAATGGGCTCGGTGACACAGGAGAGCACGGCGGTGATGATCAGCGGGATGATAACGGCCTTGGTCTTATCCTTGTTCCCCTTGTAAGCGGTGAAGATAAAGGCGAGACCGATACCGATGTAGGGCCACAGGTTGTTGAAGGTGTAGCTGTTGAAGTAGGTGCTATCGGAGAAGGGCTGGCCCGTCATTGCCATCTCGGCGACACGGATGGGATAGGCGCCGGCGATAACCTGATCGCCCAGCGTCAGGGTGCCGCCCACATCGGAGAACTGGAACGGGGTGTAGATGAGGTGATGCAGACCGGTAGGAACGAGCAGCTTGTTGAGCATGCCGTAGATAAACAGACCGATGTTGCCCGACTCCTTAATGATGCCGGCAACGGAGGAGATGGCACCCTGAACCGGAGGCCAAACGATGCAGAAGCCAGCACCCATGATCCAGGAAATGATGATCATGATCAGGAACGGAAAACGAACGCCCGAGAACATCGAAAGGGCAATGGGGAACTGCTTGTTCGAGTACTTGTTGAACACGGCACCGGTGATGCAACCAAGAATGATGCCGCCAAACACGCCGGTATCGAGCACCTGAATGCCCATAACGGTGCTCTGGCCGGTTCCGGTAAGGCCGAGCATGCCGCTCGCTTCGGCAAGAGAGCCGGTGGCGTTGAGCACGATGTTGTTAGCCTGCAGGAACAGGAAGAACGACATCAGGGCGATCAGCGAAGCATGGCCCTTGTTCTTCTTTGCCATGGCGCCGGCGATGCCCACGCAGAACAGAATCGAGAGGTTGTTGATGATAAACATCAGCGACTGATAGACAACGGCGCCCACAAGCTGGAACGGACCGGAGCCCAGCACAGGGATCACGGCGCAGATGGTCTTGTTGGTCAGAATAATGCCCACGATGAGCAGAATGCCGGCAACCGAGAGATACATCATCGGCTGAACGATTGACTTCGCGAACACCTCCAACGGCGCTTTGAAATTGAACTTCTTTTTTGCGGTCATAGCGGTACTCCCCTTCCTTTTCCGCAAATTAAGACAGATGTGCCCTGGACAAGACCGTGAGCCTTGCCTTATATCAATCGATGTGTGGGCACGTTATGCCTAGAGACCAGGTTCTCCAAGCAGGTTAACAATGTGATATGCGAGATAACTCTTCTCGGCATCGGTAACGACAACGTTATAGGTAGACGCTAAGTGGTCGGCAATTGACTCCGCACACGAGAACGCCCTCGGATACGCCGTTTCATCGATACGGAACAGCGCGTCGCCATTGACCTGCCCCGCCGCGGGATCGAGCGCCCGCTGCGCAAAAAACTGCAGATGGCGAACGAAACGCTCGTACGGCAACGAGGTGACGTCAAGGGTCGTGGCATAGTGCTCGGAAACAATCGCGAGCACGTCGCGAACAAGCTGGACCGAAACAATCAGACGGTCAGAGCGCTGCGGCATGGTGGCGTTGACGATATGCAGCGTAATAAAACCCTGCTCTTCTTCGCTCATCTGGATGCCCATATACTCCTTGATAATCTGCAGCGCACGGCCCGCAAGCGCATACTCCTTGCGATAGAACTGCTGGATCTCGAGCAGCAACGGATTCTCGCAGGGGACGCCCTTACGCTCGCGCTCCAAAGCAAGACTGATATGGTCTGCGAGAGCAATGAGAATCTTGTCGTTGATATCAACATTGAGCTCTCGACGGAGCATCTGAACAATGTCCTCGGCAATCACGAGGTTGACGGTGGGGATGGACTCCAAAAGATGTGCCAAGCGGTCAATCGTACGCGAATCCTGAGAAGTGCCCTCCTGCAGCGCATAGGTCTTTTCGACCGATGCTTCATCGATAGCGTCGCCGGCATGACGGCCAAAGCAGAGGCCTCGACCGATGACAATGAGCTCGGAGCCATCGTCCGAAGTGACCATTGCGACGTTGTTGTTGAAAACTCGCTTGATAACCACGGTACCCACCACAAGAATTTACTCGGAAAGCCAGACGACAGGCTCTTTAACAGCAACAGGGCCGGAAGCGTGCTCACGAAGAGTCGAGTTCTCCGAACGCTCGCACACGATAACGAAGACCGTGGGATCGAAGCCGGCGGCGCGGACCGCGTCGAAATCGACCTCGACGAGGGGCTGGCCCGCGTCGACATGGTCACCCTGGGCAACAAGCGCATGGAAGCCCTTGCCCTCAAGTTTAACAGTGTCGATTCCGATATGCAGCATCACCTGAGCAGAGCTGTCGTCGGACATGATGCCCAGCGCGTGCTCAGTCGGAAACAACGCCGCGACGGTGCCGGAAACAGGAGCGCACACCGTTCCCTCTTGGGGAACCACGGCAACGCCATCGCCCACGGCACGGCTGCTAAAAGCGGGGTCATTGGTATTTTCTAGATGAACAAGCTCGCCGGAAACGGGAGCGAGGATTTCGAACTCGGAAGCTGCAGTCTTCTGCTCATCCGAACCGCCCATCAGGCGAGAAAAGAAACCCATGGTGGCATGTCCCTTCATAAATATAGCCCAACCAAAATCAAGCGAATGCATCCATAGAGACACACTCGTTCAAAGACTTTGGTTAGGCCCACGTCCGAGGGACTCGGTAACCTTCCGCATTTCTTTTTACGGGAGTTATTTTAGACAAGCCCAAAGCCAGAATAGTCATTATGACCGGTGAGCGGTATTTTTTCTTCGATAAACGGTATTTAGGCAGCACTTGGGGACGTTCCTTTTCTGCCGGCACTCGGGGACACTCCTCACTCTGGTGCATTGGGGACAGGTTTGTTTGCACCAGGTTGGTGCAGATTAACCTGGCCCCATTGCACCAATTTCGTATGCGCTAGACAAAGAGCTCGCATTCCTTCCGCACGACGCAAACCTTGCTCAGCATCTGGGAAACAGCGGATAGCTTGTTGGGATCAAGCTTACGAGCGCCTCGCGGGCATACGGCAATGCAGCGCATGCAGGAGATGCACGCCTCGCCAGCTGCTCGTTTGGGGTCACCCTTGTCGATAGCACAAACGGGGCACGCCGCGGCGCATGCACCGCAGGAGACGCAATCCTCTGTTGCCTCAGGTGCCATGCGGTGACCTCTGGCTTGTTTGTAAGGACGATTGCCGGGAATAGAGGGCTCGGATGTATCCTCAGCCAACAGCTTTTGCTGAATTTGCTGCGCAAACTCTGCGAGCTGCGCCGCATCCTGCACATCCGGACGACCGGCAGCAAACTGTCGCGCAATGGAATGTTCTGCAATGGCTGCAACTGCCGCGATTACCCGGAATCCCGCATGCTTCGCAACGTCCTCCAGCTCTACGAGCGTGTCCTCAAACGCGCGGTTTCCGTATACACAAACCAAAACAGCCCGAGCCCCGTTGCCGCGCACCATGCCCAACCGGTCAGCCACCACAGCCGGAATTCTACCGGCATACGCCGGCACAGAGATTACGGCCACGTCGTCCTCAGTCATCGAGACAGCGCTGAGATCTAGCCCGCTATCGGTCAGATCGACGGTAACGGTATTATTGTCCAGCGCCCCGGCCACAAGGCCAGACACCTTCCGCGTTCCACCCGTCGGACTAAACACAATTTCGAATACGCTCATCGAGGCACCCTCTCCCTACGCCTGGCAACGCGTCAAGCCGTTTTCACATTCAGACAGAGTATACGGCGCATGGGGAGAGCTCCCCGTTTCGGTGCGCCAGGCACCCCAATGCACCCACCCTACGCTGTCTGCCTCTTCGTTTTGTATAAATTACGGTACAGATTGTATATATTTACGGGATACCGCCGCGTTCTCCTGAGGTACCCCATCCTGGCCCGTGCAAAAAACGGAGTATTCTGCAACGTGACCGCGCCAGCACCGCCGCGGATGGGCAAAACTGTAGGGCGCCGCATCCTTTTAAGTCCCGACATGGCGAGAATGACGCGCCCCTGCTCCGGAAAACGACGAAATCTGACTCAGAACGCTCGCTAGGGATATCCGAAGGCCACCGTTGGCGACGTCAAATCATATGCAGACAACTCGAACTGCAGAATACTCCAAAAAATGCACGGCGCACCCCATGGGACCCATTGCCGCATGGTAGGAAACAGGCCCACGGCATCCTCTAGATGCATTCCCGAGGAAATCACATTTGAACTAGCGATCGGATACGGCAAACAAAAAGGGCCCCGAGCGTAGTTGCTCGGGGCCCTTGGTTCACCTCGCTCTAGCGGGCGATGCGTGCGTTATTTGCGCTTGCCGCCGCCGTCACCGGGGCGACGGGAGCTGCTACCGCGCTTGCCACCACGACTATTGCCATAGCTGCCACGGTTATCGCGACCGCCGGCACGACCGCCACGGGAACCGGCCTGGTTGCCGCCGCGACCACCACGGTAGCCGCCGCGACGCTCTTCGCGGGTATCGTCGTAGTTGCGCCAGTCATCGCGACGATCGCGGCTGGCACGCGGGTCACGACGATCGCGCGACTCGTTAGAACGACCAGCACCGCCGCGGCCGCCGTTACCACGAGCGCCCTCGCCGCCGCGACGCTCGTCTCGGCCACTGCGCTCGTCATCACGACCGGAACGACGACGGTCGCCCGAGCCGCGCTTGCCGCCGCGCGAACCACGGCCCTCGTCTTCGCGCTCAACACGACGACGACCACCACGGTCCTCGTCCTCGCGGCGACGGCGATGAGCCTCGCCCTGGAACTGTTTGGCACGGCGCTCGGCACGGTTGCCGCGCGGGGCCTGCTCGACGACAGCAGCACCGCCGCGCTCCTCGGCAGCCACCTCGCGGGCCACGCTCTCCACAGCCTCGTCCACGCGAGCCTGAACACCCTCGCGCACGCGGGTCTTGCCGCCGCGCTTGGGACGACTCGGGCGCTCGCCGTCGCCACGACGCTCGTCGCGACCGCGGTTGGAACGACCGGCCACATCGCCGTAATCGTCGCCGTTGCGCTTGCCGTCGCGACGCGCCTGCTCAAGCTTCTTCTTGCTCTTGGACTTGCCGCGCTTGGTCTTCTTCTTCACCTTAAAGGCGGCAGGATCGCGCCCGGGATCGACGGCGGGCGGGTTGGGACCCACATGCAGTTCGCCGGCTTCGTAGATGTCGGCGGTCTTGTCCATGAGCTTCTCGATCTCGTAGAACTCGTCCACGTCCTGCTCGGTCACAAACGTGATGGCCCAGCCCAGCTCGCCGGCGCGGCCCGTACGGCCAATACGGTGGATGTAGTCGGTCGGCTCGGCCGGCACGTCAAAGTTCACGACGTAGCGCACGTCGCTAATGTCGATGCCGCGGGCGAGAACATCGGTTGCCACCAGCACGTCGACGGTGCCGTCGCGGAAAGCCGAAAGCGCGCGCTCGCGCTGGGCCTGGCTACGGTTGCCGTGAATCGCGGCAGCCTTGATGCCTTTACGCTCCAGACGACGGCAGCAGCTGTCGGCGCGGTGCTTGGTGCGCATAAAGACGATGGTGCGCTCCGGGCCCTCCTTCTTGAGGAACTCGGGCAGCAGGTTGTTCTTGGCCTCGATGGACACCGGGAACACAAACTGGTCGACGGTGTCGGCGGTCGACGTGGCAGGCGCAATCTCCACGCGTGCCGGGTCGCTCACCAGGTCGGTGATCTCGCCCACGGCCTCCTCGTCGAGCGTCGCCGAGAACAGCAGCGTCTGGCGCTCGGCCGGCGTCTCGCGCACAATGCGGCGGACGGCGGGCAAAAAGCCCATGTCGAGCATGCGGTCGGCCTCGTCGAGCACCAGCACCTTGACCTCGTTCAGGTGGCAGGCTCCCTGCTCGATCAGGTCGACCAGACGGCCCGGCGTTGCGACCAGGATGTCGCAGCCGTACTTGAGGGCAGCGGTCTGTGGCTTGTAGCTCACGCCGCCCACGACGGTCACGGCGACATGGCCCGTGACGTCGGCAATCTTGCCGGCGACCTCGTCGATCTGCTGGGCAAGCTCGCGCGTGGGGGTGATGACGAGCATCACAGGGCCACGGCCGTTACCCTCAGGCTTTTTAGCACCGCGACGGCGGTTGCGGCCGCCGCGCTCGCGCACAGGCTTGGGCGGAGCGATGTGCTCCAGATTGTTCATGGTCGGCAGCAAGAAGGCGGCCGTCTTGCCGGTGCCGGTCTGAGCGGCGGCAAGCAAGTCGCGGCCCTCGAGCACCACGGGGATGGAGCCGGCCTGAACGGGCGTGGGCGCCGTGTAGCCCAGGTTCTCGATAGCACGAAGCATCTCGTCCGAAAGCCCCAGCTCGTCAAAGGCGGGCAGGCTCTCGGTAGCGGACTCGACGGTCTCGGCGGCGCTGGCCTCGTCAGCCGCATCGAAGGCAGCCTGGGTCATGGCCTCGCGGGTCTCGTCCAGAATCTCGGCGTCGGTGACGTCGGATACAGAATTACGCATATGTTGTTGTTCCTTATCTGCACGCGTTATGGGCACGGCATGCGGCCGCGCGGGGCGTGCTTGGTAGTGCGCTAATACATACAAAAACGGGTGCGCACAGAGAGGACGTTGCTCAGCACGCTGGCGATCGCTTTGGCAGCCCTATCACGCGCCGTCCAGACGCAGCAGCTCTAAGCGATGGAGCAGATTCGCCGCCGGTTAGTATACCCGTGCTTCGCATGCCCCCACGTAAACCACAGATGACGAGGCGGGTCTGGGCCGATTGTCTCAATCTGTAACAGTTACGAGACAAAACCGGGTCTACACGTTACAGATTGAGACGAACTCAAACATCGCAAAACATAATCTCGATCTGTAACAGTTAGAGGTCATTTTCCCCGCTAGATGTTACAGATCGAGATGTTTGACATGAGCTGCCAACGATTGAGCAGCCACCCTCATCTGTAACGAAATGTCATACATTTCTTTCTATACTGGACACCCCCAGGGGGTATGGGTGTATAGTATCGGCAAGTTAACAATTCCAACACCGAACCACGGAAAGGAGAAGCCATGGCTCAAGATAAGTTCGACGTGGGCGGCATGACATGCGCCGCCTGCCAGGCGCACGTGGACCGCGCCGTAAGCAAACTCGACGGCGTCCAAAGCGTCGCGGTCAACCTACTCGCTGGTTCCATGATGGTCGACTATGACCCCGCGCAGGTCACCTCCGACGATATCTGCACCGCCGTCGACCGTGCGGGCTACTCGGCCTCACCCGTCGATGCGGGCACCGGTGCCGCCGGCTCAAGCGGCAACACGCAGGTCAGGTCCGGCGCCGCCCACATGGAGTCGCCCACCAAAAAATTGGAGGCCGCCGCCTCTGCCATGCGCGCCCGCCTCATCGTCTCGATCGCCTTCCTCATCCCGCTGTTCTACATAGGCATGGGGCACATGCTCGGTTGGCCACTGCCCGGCATCTTCACGGACCACATCCACAGCATGACGCTCGCCCTCACCGAGCTTGTCCTGCTCATCCCCATCGTCTATGTCAACGACGCGTACTTTATCAACGGGTTTAAATCGCTCGTTCACGGCGCGCCCACCATGGACGCGCTCATCGCCGTCGGCGCCACCGCTTCCGTCGCCTGGTCGCTCTATGCCATGTTCATCATGGCCGACCAGTTAGCCGCGGGTCAGGTCCACGAGGCCATGATGACGGGCATGGACAATCTGTATTTTGAGAGCGCCGGCACGATCCTGTCGCTCGTCACCGTGGGTAAATACCTCGAGACGCGCAGCAAATCCAAGACCGGCGGCGCCATCGAGGCGCTGATCGACCTGGCGCCCAAGACCGCGACCGTCGTGGCGGAGGACGGCAGCGAGACCACGGTGGACGTCGACAGCATCCTTCCCGGCCAGGTCCTGCGCGTGCGCCCCGGCGAGTCTATCCCTGTCGACGGCGTGGTACTCGAGGGCGCGTCGGCCGTGGACGAGAGTGCGCTCACCGGCGAGTCCATCCCCGTGGGAAAGACCGCCGGCGACACCGTCAACGCCGCCACCGTCAACCGCACCGGTTCGTTTACCTTCCGTGCCACACGCGTGGGCGCCGACACGTCGCTTGCCAAAATCATCCAGCTCGTCGAGGACGCCAACGCCACCAAGGCGCCCATCTCCCGCATGGCCGATAAGGTCGCCGGCGTGTTTGTGCCCGTGGTGTTTGTGATCTCGGCCGTGACCTTTGTGGTGTGGATGGCACTGACCGGCAGCATCAACGAGGCGCTCACCTCCGCCGTGGCCGTGCTGGTGATCAGCTGTCCGTGCGCACTGGGTCTGGCCACGCCCGTCGCAATTATGGTGGGCACCGGCAAGGGCGCCGAGATGGGCATTCTGTTTAAGAGCGCCGAGGCGCTGGAGAACCTGCGCAGCGTGGGCACCGTGGTGCTCGATAAGACCGGCACCGTCACCCGCGGCAAGCCGGCCGTGACCGACATTGTGGTTGCCGCACGCGCCGACGGCTCGCCCGCCATGAGCGAAAAAGCGCTGCTCAAGCTGGCCGCCGCGTTGGAGCGCTCGAGCGAGCACCCGCTGGCCGAGGCGATTATGGCCGAGTGCGAGTCGCGCGGAATCGTCGCGCGCATGGTCGAGGACTTTGCCGCCGTGCCCGGGCGAGGCGTTACGGCACGCGAGGGGCAGAATGTCATCGCGGCCGGCAACGTGCGCCTGATGAACGAGCTGGGCGCGGAGGTGCCCGCCGGTCTTGCCGAGCAGTTCGCTGCCGAGGGCAAGACGCCGCTGTTCTTTGCCAAGAACGGCGAGCTTGCCGGCACCATCGCCGTGGCTGACGAGGTCAAAGAAACGAGCGCCGAGGCCATCGCCGCGCTCCGCAAGCTCGGCGTCGACGTGCGCATGCTCACCGGCGACAACCGCGTGACGGCCGAGGCCATCGCCCGCCGCGTGGGACTCACCAGCGAACAGGTTATCGCCGACGTCCTCCCCGCCGACAAGGAACGCCACGTGCGCGAACTGCAGGATGCGGGCGGCAAGGTCGCCATGGTGGGCGACGGCATCAATGACTCCCCCGCCCTGGCGCGCGCCGACGTGGGCCTTGCCATTGGCACCGGCGCCGACATCGCCAAGGAGGGCGCCGACGTGGTGCTCATGCGCGGCGACCTCATGGACGTCGCCCGCGCCATCGAGCTTTCGCGCGCCACGATCCGCAACATCAAGCAGGACCTGTTCTGGGCACTGTTCTACAACGGCATCGGCATTCCGCTCGCCGCGGGCGTGTTCTTCCCGCTCACCGGATGGCAGCTCTCGCCGATGTTTGGCGCCGCGGCCATGAGCCTGTCGAGCGTGTGCGTCGTAAGCAATGCGCTGCGCCTGAAATCCTTTAAGCCTAAAGTGGCAAAATAGGCTCACCATTAAGTCCATTTAGAACGGGTTTTCCAAGTGCCCGAGATTGACCTGAAAGAGGAGCGACGCGTACTTTGGTACGCGAGCGACGGCTTGAAGGTCAAGGTCGGGTGCCTGGGAAAGCCGACACAACAGAGAGGAATACCCATGCGTTACACAATTAAGACTTCCGGCCTCATGTGCGGCCACTGCGACGCTACTGTCGAGACGGCACTACTCAACGTTGCCGGCGTGACCGACGCCGATGCCGATCACGAGACTCAGACCGTACAGGTGGAGTGCGCCGACACCGTGACCGCTGAGCAGCTCGCTGCCGCCGTCGAAGACACCGGTGAGAAATTCCATGCCCTGTCCGTAACCGCCGCGTAACGACCCGCACGTACCCCCCCCGACCAGAAACGAGAACCCGCCATGATGGCAGACCATAAATCGGTGACCCGCATGCTCAAGACGGCACGCGGTCAGATCGACGGCATCCTGCGGATGGTCGATGAGGACCGCTACTGCGTCGATATTTCTACGCAGCTCATGGCCACACAGGCGCTCCTCGCGCGCATCAACGCCGACGTGCTCAAGGCGCATATCGAAGGCTGCGTGACTTCGGCAATCGAATCGGGCGACGAGGAGCTCAAGGCCGCCAAGCTTGCCGAGATTGAACGCGTCGTCGACAAGCTCTCCAAGTAATTGGGGCATTGGGAACAATCTTCTTTGCACCGTCTTGGTGTTCTGGGGACAGGTATGCTTGCACCACACTGGTGCAGATTAACCTGTCCCCCTTGCTCTAAATCGGGTATAAAGGCGTGCAGTATATCGAACGAAAGGCAATTCGCATGAATGACTTTATGAAGGGTCGCAACGGCGCCGATGAACTCACCGTCGTGTTGGGCTTCGCAGGCATTATCATCGCGATGATCGGGTCGATGGCCCGTATCCAGTGGCTCGGCTGGATCGCCATCGCCGTGATCGTGCTCGGCGTGCTGCGCGGCCTGTCCAAAAACATCGACGCCCGCCGCAAGGAAAATGATGCCTTCGTTGCCGCGACTGCCAACGTCCCCTGCCTGGGCAAGTTCGTCGCCAGCCTGGGCGGTGGAACTGCAGCGGCCAGCACCTCGCGCGCAGTTGGAACGAGCAAGGAAGACTTTGAGCGTGCCAAGCGCACGGCAAAGAAGATGTGGAAGGGTCGCAAGACCACGGCCTACCTCAAGTGCCCCAACTGCGGCCAGATGCTGTCCGTCCCCAAGGGCAAGGGCAAGATCCGCGTCACCTGCCCCAAGTGCCACGCCAAGATGGAGACACGCTCCTAGCAGCTACACCATAGGAAGAATAAAAACCGAGGCCCCGTGTGGAGACCTCGGTTTTTTTGAACGCGGCATAGGGGCCGCCCCTTTGTCACACCTATGCCACGCCGTCGCGGGCGAGCTCCTCGGCCAGCGCTTCGGCAGGCATGGCCATAATCGCGTCGAGCTCGGCGTCCACCTCGGGAATACGCTTCACCTTGAGTTTGCGCACCAGGTTGCCGCGGCACATCACGTGCATTGGCTCACGCAGAGCACACAGGTCATCGAGCGGGTTCTCGTGCGTCACCAGGATATCGGCGGCCTTGCCGCACTCGACCGTGCCGGTCTCGCCGCCTAGGCCCAGCAGCTCGGCATTGACCTGCGTCGCCGTATGCAGCGCAAAGGCGTTGCTCACGCCCACGTACTTGGCAAAGTAAGCGACTTCACGCCACATGTCGTACTGCGTCACAAACGGACAGCTCGAGTCCGTGCCCAGGCCCACCTTAACGCCAGCCTCCAGCGCCGCACGAGCACTCTCGATAATGCCCGAACACACGATGTCGCCGTTCTTCTTTTGTGTGTCGGTCGAATGGGTCTTCTCCGGGTCGAGCAGTACAAACGGCAGCGCCGGACTAATCGTGCAGGTCACGCTCGGCGCGCGTCCCTCGAGCTGTGCTCCCGCGGCGCCGCGGTACAGCTCCAGGATCTCGGGGGTCATCGGAGCGCCGTGCTCGATTGTGTCGACGCCGGCCTGAAGCGCGGCGCGTACGCCCTCGGTGCTCTCGACATGAGCCATAACCGGCAGGCCCACCTCGTGCGCCGCCTTGCACGCCGCCGCGGCAACCTCTACCGGCATACGCAGCACGCCCGGCTCGCCCACCTCGGTCGCGTCGAACACGCCGCCCGTTACGAACAGCTTGATGACGTCGGCACCGCGCGCATACAGATCACGTACCTGCTCGGCCGCCTCGGCGGGACTATTAGCCACCTGAGCGAACAAGCCTGCACCATGGCCACCCGGCACCGTGACGCCCGTTCCCGGCGCCACCAGACGCGGGCCCTGATACTTGCCGGCATCGATAGCGTCACGCACGGCAATGTCGGCAAACAACGGGTCGCCCGCGCCGCGCACCGTGGTCACGCCGCTTGCCAGCTGCTGCTGGGCACTGCCTTTGAGGATGTGGCGAACGATGGCGCGGCCCACGGGATTGTCGAGCTTCTTCATCAGCGCACCCGCATCGCCCGCCGAAACTGGCTTGCCCGAGCCGCACAGATGCACGTGCATATTGATGAGACCCGGCATGAGATACGCGCCGGCCAGGTCAATGACCTCGGCCCCCGCTGGAGCTTGGGCCACAGCGCTCGGTCCCATCCAGGTAATGATGCCACGCTCGACGGCCACGGCCATATCGAGCTGCGGCTCCATATGCTCCGAACCATCCAGAACGGTCGCATTGATAAACAACGTGGGACGATCGGCAGTCGCCATATCGAGCTCCTCCCTCACGATTAACTTGAACATTTGTCCATTATTACCCAGTTCGGCAGGGTTGCTGCGGACATATCGGTTAACGGAGAAAGGAGGAGATGCGGAGAATGGAACGCGTTGCAGCCCCATTCCAGCGACATCCGGGAAATGTCTAGATCTGTAACAGGTGGACCGTCTTTAACCTTCCAAATGTTACAGATCGAGATCTTTCGGCGCCGCGTCCAACCTTTGTCTCAATCTGTAACAGTTAGAGCGGTTTTCGGCCGTTAGATGTTACAGATCGAGATATTTTAGCGGCAGCCAACCTTCTGTCTCGATCTGTAACAGTTGCGAGGCCGAACGGCCCCTTGTTGTTACAGATCAAGACAAACTCGGCAGGAACAACCACATCCGCGTCAGTTGCACCCCTCAGCGCCCATACCACTGGCGTCTCCATTCCTCAGCCAAATCGGCCCGTCGCGGAATACCCGCCAGTCTCATCTTCTCAACCAGCTTCCCCGGATTCTTGAGCTCATCAAACGTAAACCGAAGCACCTTGTGCCCGAGCATTGTCAGATGGGACTCCCGCTGACGTTCTGCCACGAACGGGTCGACCCACTCCCGACCCTCGTCGTTCTGTAAGGTATACTTCCCTTTTCCGTCCAACTCGCCAATCACGCACGTTCCGTCCTCGAGCCTCCACAAATAGTCGACGCGAAACACTTGGCTCGGATCAAGCGGGTCACGAAACTCCACTTGCAACTCTGGCACCGGAAAACCGTATGCAATAAAGAACGCCCGAATACGAGACTCGCCACCGTTTTCGGACAGCCCGTCCGCATGCGACGCAATCACCTGAGCTCTGCGATACCCGCGTCTGCCCTCGCAATCGGCCTGGAGCCGTTCGCAGAGGTCGTCGCGCGATATGCCCTTCGCCCGCAGCGCAGAATCGGCGATCGCCAGACCATACGAAAACGGCGCACGCAGCAGACAATCCTCTACCGTGCGCCAAAACGGCGTCACCCGCACGCCGTCGACTTGTTCAAGCGCACCCGCCGCCTGCGGACGCAACAGCCGGCATCCCGCACTCAGCGGCACCGAGCAACCTGTCTTAACAAGAAATCGCGGTCCAAGCAGATCATTCGTCACCTCCAGACCCCACAAAAGTGCCGCGTCATAACCCCAAAACGCCCAATCGGGATGAAATTCTGCAAGCCCTTTGATGGTCCGCAGTGCTCGCTCCGCCGGCGTCAGTACAACCCAATCATGTTGCAAGCAGAACAAATACGGCTCGGGCTCCGCAATATCATCGGTTCCCACATGACGCCGCAGCCACATGAGCTCGGCATGGTCGTGCGTCACAAACAGCATGCCTTGTTCAGCCGCCTTCGCGAGCCTGGCAAGCATCCTATTCCGCGCCAAGGTGTTACGTGTCGCCTGCATATGTTTAAGAACAGTATTAGACACTTTCATCACCACCACATCGGAGAAATGGGCCATCGCCGCCGCCGCTGCCGCCGACAAACGTCTCGATCTGTAACAGGTAGACCGGTGTTTTGCCCCCAAACGTTACAGATCGAGACAAAAAGGCAAAAGGCAAGGCAGGCGACAACTACCCATCCCCTACTCCCACTCCTGCTCGTAGATGTTGAGCGACTTTACGTACCGCCCCTGGGCGCCCATGATGTCGCGGACCAGACGCAAGAAGAAGCAGATGCACGAGGTGTCAAAGCCGTCCTGCAGGTCCTCCGGATGCACCGCACCCGGCCCATCGACCGCCGTATCGCTCAGCCGCGCGATGTCATACAGGTAGAGCTGTCCCGCCGTAAGCCAGACATCGTCGACGCAGGCGAGGCGCACCGCAATCGCGCCGTCACTCCAGTGCTCCTTCTGCACGATATGCGAATCGTAGACATCAAAGCGATGATCGGTGCGCGTGTCCTTCAGCACGACCATGCCGGACGCAGGATTCTTGTCCAAAATGCCAAAGCGCGAGAAATACTGCGTGTCGCGTACCTGCTCGAGCCGCTTGAGCGAGGCAGGCGAAAGCGATGCCGGCGGCTCGTCAACATATAGCTCGAGCAGCGTTTTGCCATGGCGATAGGGGCGCTCAAACAGCAGCCAATCGGTAAACGCCATGTTGTAGGCCATGATTTCGTTTTGCGAAGGCTCGGCGCAATAGCTGAGCCACGGGTCGACAATGATCTCGAACTGTTCGCGCGCCGGCTCCAGGAATTGAAACTTCCGCAGCATCCAAAAGTGAGCCATGTCGGCAATATCGTTGCCGACAGCTTCAGCCAGCTCTGCTCGGTCAAAAGCGTGGTCAGTCATGGCATCCTCCTCAAACTGATGGACCTCAATTTGAGCTTACGAGGAGGGTGGGCAGCCACGACCAGCGCGGGCAAAATAGGCCTCCGGCAGCAAACCAGATGCTGACCAAACACTTGACGAAAAGCTTGACCGAAAATGCACACCGCAACAAAACAGCAGGTAAACATAGACAGCCAACTCGCCCTTTTGAGCCAGATGCCCGCAGCCACCACAGAAACAACAGGTGGCCACAGCCCAAGAAGTCGGCAAATGAGCACCCACACGTCGACAAACGAGCAAATCGCTCGCAAAGAGTGTCCCCAACGACTAGACAAAAATGACCAGTCATTGGGGACGTTCTTAAATGACTACTTTACAGCTCCAGCGCGTCTGCGACTTCGGCAGCGCAGGCCAGGGCATCGGCCATGGCGTTCACCACGAGCGAGCTGCCGTTGCGGGCATCACCCGCCACATACACCGGCGCGGCATCCGCGGCGACACCCTCCGTGCGAGCCGCGAGGTGCGAGCCCTCGGCAGCCATCACCGGCAGCGGACGACCAGCGGTGGCAACAGACACGCCAACGGCGTCGAACACACCGTGCTCCGGGCCCGTAAAGCCGCAGGCGATGAGCACCAGCTGCGCCGGCACCTCGTGCTCGGAACCCGCGATGCGCTCGGGCTTTCCCGCCGACCAGTCCAGATCGACCACGCGCAGACCCGCAGCCGCGCCCTTCTTGTCCAGCAGCACCTCGAGGGTATCCACGCCCCAGGCACGCATCTCGCCGCCCATGGCGGCAATGGCCTCCTGCTGGCCGTAGTCGGTCTTCTTTACATTGGGCCACTGCGGCCAAGGGTTGCTCGCCGCACGCTTATCGGGCGCAGCCGGCAAGAACTCAAACTGGCGCACGCTGCGCGCACCCTGGCGCACCGCGGTACCTACGCAGTCGTTGCCCGTATCGCCACCGCCAATGACCACGACGTCCAAGCCGCGCGCGTTCACCGCGGGCTCGCCGCCGTCGAGCACCGAGACGGTCGAAGCCGTCAGGTAGTCCACGGCATACACCACGCCGGGAGCATCCACGTTCGCAGCCGAAAGCCCACGCGGAGCGCGGGCACCAGCAGCCACCACGACGGCGTCAAAGCCATTGAGCTTGGCCGCCACCGCAGGGTCATTCGCATCAGCACTCAGCTCGAACACAATGCCCAGCTCGCGCATGAGCGCCACGCGACGCTCGACAACGGACTTCTCGAGCTTCATGTTAGGAATGCCGTACATGAGCAGGCCGCCCGGGCGGTCGTCGCGCTCAAACACCGTCACGCGGGCGCCACGACGCGCAAGCTCCCATGCTGCCACCAGACCAGCAGGACCGGAGCCCACCACGGCAACCGAGGGCGCGTCCTCCCCTGCCGGCTCAAAGCGGCGCGGGCCGCCGTTTGCCCACTCATGGTCGCTGATCGCACGCTCGTTGTCATGGATCGTCGTGGGCTGGCCATCGACCGAACCCAGGTTGCACGCGGCCTCGCACAGCGCCGGGCACACGCGGCTCGTGAACTCGGGCATGGGCGAGGTGAGCGACAGGCGCTCGGCCGCCTCGTCCCAGCGGCCGCGGTACACCAACTCATTCCACTCGGGAATCAGGTTGTGCAGCGGGCAGCCGCTCGGGCGTGCCTTGCCAAAGCTCGCGCCCATCTGGCAAAACGCCACGCCGCACATCATGCAGCGGCTCGCCTGGGCACGGCGTGCATCGTCGTCAAGCTCCACGTACAGCGGATCGAAATCGCGGCTGCGCTCCTCCACGGGGCGAAGCTCGTGGGTCACGCGATCGATATCAAGAAAAGCACCGGGCTTACCCATAGCACTTACGCCTCCTTCTTGGTCGAAGCAACAGAGCTGGCGGCCACGGACGCAGCACCCGCAGCACCGCCCGCAATATCGAAGCGAGCGACATCCGCGGCGCTCGCGCGACCGGTCACAATGTCAAACGCCAGCTCCTCTGCCTGCGCATGCGTCTTGCCGACGGCCTCGCTCGCAGCGACAATCGCCAGCACACGCTCGTACTCGGTCGGAATGACCTTCACAAAGTGCTTGCTCATCGTCTCAAAGCTGTAGAGCAGCTTGATGCCGCGCGGGCTCTGCGTCGCGTCCACGTGCTCTTGGATGAGCTCGCGAATCTGTGCCAGCTCGCCGGCCGTCGGGGCCTTGAGCTCAACGCTCTCGTGGTTCACGCGGGCATCGAGCGTGCCGTACTGGTCAAAGACATAGGCCACGCCGCCCGTCATGCCGGCGGCAAAGTTCTGCCCGACCTCGCCCAGGATGAGCGCCAGGCCGCCCGTCATGTACTCACAGCCGTGGTTGCCGCAGCCCTCGACCACCACGGTGGCACCGGAGTTGCGTACGCCAAAGCGCTGGCCGGCCAGGCCGTTGATGAAGCCGTGGCCGCTCGTGGCGCCAAAGAACGCAACGTTACCCACGATGATGTTTTCGTCGAACTTGTAGGTCGCATGCGGGTTGGGGCGCACCGACACCTCGCCGCCCGAAAGGCCCTTGCCAAAGTAGTCGTTGGCGTCGCCGCACACGTTGAGCGTAATGCCGCGCGGCAGGAAGGCGCCAAAGCTCTGACCGGCCGAACCATCGCAATCGATGGTGATGGAGCCGGCGGGCAGGCCCTCGGGATGTGCCTTGGTCACCGCGTTGCCCAGGATAGTGCCCACGCAGCGGTTGACGTTGGCGATATCGGCGCGGAAGCGAATCGGGCGCAGGTGCGCGCGAGCGTCGGCCGTGTAAGGCACAAACAGCGTGGAGTCGAGCGTCTTGTCGAGCTCGCTGTCCGCAGCCATCTGGGGCAGGAAGTGACGGCCGTCGGCACCCGAGATGTGGGCACCGAACTCGCAGGTCGCGCTCGCCAGCACGGGCGACAGATCGAGCAGGTTAGCCTTGCGGTTGCCCGGGACCTCGATCTGGCGCAAGCACTCGGGATGGCCGACCATCTCGTCGACGGTGCGGAAGCCCAGGCTCGCCATGACCTCGCGCAGCTGCTCGGCAACAAAGAGCATAAAGTGCTCGACATGCTCGGGCTTGCCGCGGAAGCCGCGACGCAGGCGACAGTTTTGCGTCGCGATGCCGGCGGGGCAGGTATCCTGCTGGCAGTCGCGCTGCATGAAGCAGCCCATCGAGATGAGCGGCATGGTCGCAAAGCCAAACTCCTCGGCGCCCAGCAGGCAGGCGACGGCAACATCGGTGCCGTCCATGAGCTTGCCGTCGGCCTCGAGCACCACGCGTGAGCGCAGGCCGTTTTGCAGCAGCGTCTGCTGGGCCTCGGCAAGGCCAAGTTCCAACGGCAGTCCCGCATGCCAGATAGAGTCGCGCGCAGCGGCACCCGAGCCGCCGTTGTGGCCACTGATCAAGATCTTGTCGGCAGCACCCTTGGCCACACCGGTGGCGATGGTGCCGACGCCGGCCTCGCTGACCAGCTTGACCGACACGCGCGCGCCGGGGTTGGCGTTCTTAAGGTCGAAGATGAGCTCGGCCAGGTCTTCGATAGAGTAGATGTCGTGATGCGGCGGAGGCGAGATCAGGCCGATGCCGGGCGTGGACTGACGGACCTCGGCAATCCAGGGGTAGACCTTCTTGCCGGGCAGGTGACCGCCCTCGCCGGGCTTGGCGCCCTGGGCCATCTTGATCTGGATCTCGAAGGCGCTGCACAGGTAGCGGCTCGTCACGCCAAAGCGCGCGCTTGCCACCTGCTTGATCGCGGAGTTCTTGGAGTCACCGTTAGCCAGCGGGGTCTCGCGACGCGGGTCCTCGCCGCCCTCGCCCGAGTTGGAGCGTCCGTGCAGGCGATTCATGGCGATGGCCATGCACTCGTGCGCCTCTTTGCTGATGGAGCCGTACGACATGGCGCCGGTGTTAAAGCGGCGGACGATGTTGAGCGCGGGCTCGACCTCGTCGAGCGAAACCGGCGTGCGGCCGCTGGCATCAAAGTCGAGCAAGTCGCGCAGACGCACGGCACGGCCGGTGCGGTGCAGGCGGGCGCTGTACTCCTTAAAGGTGTCGTAGCTGTCCTCACGGCAGGCGGTCTGCAGCAGGTAGACGGTCTGGGGGTCGATGAGGTGTTCCTCGCCGCCGAGCGGGCGCCACTTGGTCAGGCCCAGCGTGGGCAGCTGATCGGGAGCCGGGCTCTTAAGGATAGCGAGCGCGGCGTCGTAGCGCTCGTTTTGCTCGCGTTCAACGTCCTCGACACCCATACCGCCCACACGGCTCACCGTGCCGGCAAAGTACGCGTTGACGAACTCCGGCGTAAAGCCCACGGCTTCGAAGATCTGCGCCGAATGGTAGCTCTGCACCGTGGAGATGCCCATCTTGGACATGATGGAGACGATGCCGGCGGTCGCAGCCTTGTTGTAGTTGGCGATGCCCTGCTCGGCCGTCACGTCCAGGTCGCCGCGTGCCGCCAGATCGCGGATGCACGCATGTGCGTTGTACGGATAGATGCCGCTCGCGGAGTAGCCCACCAGTGCCGCAAAGTCGTGCGGGGACACGGCGTCACCGCACTCCACCACGATGTCGGCAAAAGTACGAACGCCGGCGCGGATCAGGTGGTTGTGCACGCAGCCCACGGCGAGCAGCGACGGCACGGGCACCTCGCCCGCAGCGGCACGATCGCTCAACACCACAATGTTCACGCCGTCGCGGACCGCAGCCTCAACGTCCTCGGCAAGCTGTTTGAGCGCAGCCTGCAGCGCGCCCTCGCCGGCATCGCGGCGGTAGACGGCACGGAAACGACGGGTCTTAAAGCCAACACGGTCGATGGCACAGATATGCTCGAACTCTTCCTCGTTGAGCAATGGGCGCTCCAAGCGCACCAGCTGACAGGCCGTGCGGGAATCCTCGAGCAGGTTGCCGTGGTTGCCCAGGTAGAGCGTGGTCGAAGTCACCATGTGCTCGCGCAGGGCATCAATCGGAGGATTCGTGACCTGAGCGAACAGCTGATAGAAGTAGTCAAAGAACGAACGCGTCTTCTTGGACAGGCAGGCCAACGGCGCATCGATACCCATCGAGGCGAGCGGGGCCTTGCCCTGCTGGGCCATGGGGCGCACGACCTCGTCAACATCATCCCAGTGATAGCCGAGCTTGGCCATGCGCACGGCGGCGGGCACCTCGGCATCCTCGGCGGGCGCGGGCGCGGCGGGCTCATCGAGCGCGTCGACGGTCAGTGTCTCCTCGGCAATCCAGTCGCGGTAGGGCTTCTCCTTGGCATAGCGGGCGCGCAGCTCGTCGTTGTAGATCACGCGGCCGCGGGCAAAATCGACCTCGAGCATCTGGCCCGGTCCCAGGCAGCCGCTCGTCAGGATGTTCTCGGGGCTCACCTCGATGGTGCCCACCTCGCTTGCCAGCATAAAGCGGCCATCGCGCGTCACGTAGTAGCGGGCGGGGCGCAAGCCGTTGCGGTCGAGGGCGGCGCCCAGCGTGCGACCGTCGGTAAAGGCGATGGCCGCCGGGCCGTCCCAGGGCTCCATGAGCATGGACTGGTAAGCGTCGTAGGCGCGGCGCTCCTCACTCAGGCTATCGTTGTGGTCCCACGGCTCGGGCAGCAACATGGACGCGGCACGCGTGAGCGGGCGACCGTTCATGACCAAGAATTCGAGCACGTTGTCCAGAATCGCGGAGTCGGAACCCTCGCGGTTGATGATGGGCATCACGCGCTCAAGATCGTGCTGCAGCACGGGGCTGTACAGGTTGGGTTCGCGGGCGCGAATCCAGTTGACGTTGCCCTTGAGGGTGTTGATCTCGCCGTTATGGATGATAAAGCGGTTGGGGTGCGCACGCTCCCAGCTGGGCGTGGTGTTGGTGGAGTAGCGCGAGTGGACGAGCGCCACGGCCGTTTTGACGGCGGCGTCGTTGAGGTCGATGAAGAAGCGGCGCATCTGCGTGGCGACCAGCATGCCCTTGTACACGATGGTGCGCGAGCTCATGGAGCACACGTAGAAGATCTTGTCTCGCAGGGCAAACTCGGCATCGGCCTTCTTTTCGATGGTGCGGCGGCACACGTACAGGCGACGCTCAAAGGCATCGCCGGCGGGCGTGTCGTCCGGACGGCCCAGGAAGGCCTGCAGGATAGTGGGCATGCAGGCGCGGGCCGTCTCGCCCAGGTCGTGCGGGTCGACGGGCACCTCGCGCCAAAAGAGCAGCGGCACGCCGGCCTCGGCACAGCCCTCCTCAAACACGCGGCGGGCATCCTCTACGCCCTTGTCGTCCTGCGGGAAGAACAGCATGGCCACGCCATAGTCGCCCTCTGCCGGCAGAATCTGACCGCACTTTTGAGCCTCTTTACGGAAAAAGTGATGCGGAACCTGGAACAGGATGCCAGCGCCATCGCCGGTATTCTTCTCGAGTCCCGTGCCGCCGCGGTGCTCCAAGTTGACCAGAATGGACAGTGCGTCGTCCAGAATCTGGTGATGGCGCTCACCGTTGATATCGGCAAGCGCGCCGATGCCACATGCATCGTGGTCGAATTCGGGGCGATAAAGGCCCTGCTGCTGAGCGGAATCTGCCTGCATCGCGATCCTCCCCTAGATATTTAGACAGTCAGTTGAATAGGCATACTAGGAGCATCGCCGACCCGTTGTGTTTCCCACCCGTTTCGAAACAATCGCGTAACGCACGCCCTACGAGTGGACACCGCCGACCTCAAGGGCGACAACATAGGCCCCAAGTTCGGCCTGTAAGCTCACCGCTTCAAACATCTCAATCTGTAACAGGAAGAGCGGATTTTGGCGCCTAGATGTTACAGATTGAGATTTTCTGCGGAGCGGTTTTGGTTTGTCTCGATCTGTAACACGAAGGGCCGGTTTTGGCGGCCAGCTGTTACAAATCGAGATTTTCCATAGGACCATTTCTTCCTGTCTCGATCTGTAACACCTAGGCCCAATTTCCATCCCTCGTTGTTACAGATCGAGACATTTCGGCAGCCCCCTTTCACCATCCCATTCAAATACAACAATTTTGTTAGTCTTGGTTAACTTTTAAGCTTAAAACGGGTATCCTTTGCGGCGTCAAGCAAACGGCACGCACACCGTGCCAGATCAAGGAGGCCCCTATGGCGCACCAAGCAGACCAGCAGACGATGCAACTCGTCCTCATCCGTCACGGAGAGTCCGAGTGGAACAAGCTCAACCTGTTCACCGGCTGGACCGATGTTGAGCTCACCGACACGGGCCGCGAAGAAGCCGCAGCAGGCGGTCGAGCCCTCAAAGAAGCCGGTTTCGACTTTGACGTCTGCTACACTTCGCGCCTCAAGCGCGCGATCCACACCCTCAACATCGTGCTCGGCCAAATGGATCGCGAGTGGCTGCCCGTCATCAAATCCTGGAAGCTCAACGAGCGCCACTACGGAGCGTTGCAGGGTCTCAACAAGGCCGATGCCGCAGCGGAGCACGGCGACGAGCAGGTGCTCATCTGGCGCCGCTCCTTCGATGTCTGCCCGCCGGCACTCGAGCCGGACGACGCGCGCGATCCCCACACCCAGGAGCAATACCGTGATGTCGCGCCCGATCAGCTGCCCTATACCGAGTGCCTCAGGGACACGATCGCCCGCGCCTGGCCTTATTTCGAAGACGAGATTCGCCCCCAGATGCTCGCCGGCAAGCGCGTACTCATCGCCGCACACGGCAACTCCCTGCGCTCACTCGTCATGAAGCTCGAGCACCTCACGCCCGAGGAGATCCTCAAGGTCAACATCCCCACCGGCGTGCCGCTCGTCTACACCTTCGACACCGATTTCAACGTCCTCGACAAGCGCTACATCGGCGACCCGGCGACCATCGCCGCCAAGATCGACGCCGTGGCCAATCAGGGCAAAGCGCACAAGTAGCCCCAACCCAAATCCGACGCGTGGCGCCGCACGACCCAGATGCGACGTCACGCCGTCCATACGCAGGAGCGCACCATGCTCAACCATCTCAAACAACGCTTTGGCTCCCGACGCACCGGTGGTCACGGAGGCCTAGACATTGCGCGGCATATCGGCCCCGGGCTGCTCGTCACCGTCGGCTTTATCGACCCGGGCAACTGGGCCTCCAATATGGCCGCGGGCTCGCAGTTTGGCTACGCGCTGCTGTGGATCGTCACGCTGTCCACGATTATGCTCATCGTCCTGCAGCACAACGCGGCGCACTTGGGCATCGCCACGGGCGCCTGTCTTGCCGAGGCCACGACTCGCTTCCTGCCCCGCCCCGCGGGACGTGCCGTGCTCGCCAGCGCCTATCTCGCGACTGTCGCCACCGCCATGGCCGAAGTCCTGGGTGGCGCGATTGCCCTTCAAATGCTCTTTGGGCTGCCCGTGCGCGCGGGCTGCGTCATCGTGGCGGCAGTATCGATGGCGATGCTCATGACGAACTCCTACAAGCATGCCGAACGCTGGATCATCGCCTTCGTAGGCGTGGTAGGACTCTCGTTTTTGGCCGAGCTTGCACTAGTCAAGGTCGACTGGCCGCAAGCCGCCGCAAGCTGGATCACGCCTAGTATGCCCACTGGCTCTGCCGCGATTATCGTGAGCGTTCTGGGTGCGGTCGTTATGCCACACAACCTTTTTCTGCACTCCGAGGTCATCCAATCCATGCACTTCGAAGGCCAAGGCGAGCAGGTTATCGAAGAACGTCTGCGCTACGAGCTCTTCGACACGCTCTTTTCGATGGGCGTGGGCTGGGCAATCAACTCGGCCATGGTCATCCTTGCCGCAACGACCTTCTTTGCGCACGGCATGGTCGTAGACGACCTCGCCGTCGCAGCGGCCACGCTCTCCCCCATCTTGGGCCCGGCGAGCTCGACCATCTTTGCGGTAGCGCTGCTGTTTGCGGGCCTCTCGAGTAGTGTGACGGCGGGCATGGCGGCGGGCACCATCACCGCGGGCATGTTCGACGAGGAATACGACATCCACGACCGACATTCCTCGATCGGGGTGGCGGCCTGTTTCGTCGGCGCAGTGACGGCGTGCCTGGTCGTCCCAAATCCTTTTGAAGGTCTCATCTGGAGTCAGGCGCTGCTGTCGCTTCAGCTGCCGATTACGGTCTTTGTGCTCATACGGCTCACCAGCTCACGCCGCGTCATGGGCAAATATGCCAATTCGCGCCCGCTCAACGCGCTGCTCGTAGGGATCGGTGCCATCGTGACGATTCTCGATGTCGTGTTGTTGACAGGGATGTAATGGGGCGGGGCACCTACTCAGGCAAACGTCTCGATCTGTAACATCTAGACCCGCTTTCGATGTCTAGATGTTACAGATTGAGATCTTCTGCCGGACGGTTTTGGTTTGTCTCGATATGTAACAAGTGGGCCCAATTTCCACCGTTAGATGTTACAGATTGAGACAAAAGGTCGGCCGGACTCACAACAGACAGGATCGGCCAACAGCAACCGTGATCCCTTGGGGGCGGAGGAAAAGGGCCCCGGCCGAGAATTCGACCGAGGCCCTTGGACAGAGCTATGTTCGGCTTTCGCCGTGTGTCTGCGAGCTACTCCTCGACGAGCTCAAACTGATCGGGACCGACGCCGCACACCGGGCACACATAATCCTCGGGCAGCTCGGGCGTATCGACCTCAACCTCGTAACCGCAAACGACGCACACGAACTTATACGTCTTCTTCTCCTCAGCCATGATGTTCTCCTCTCAAACGCGACTGGTGATGTACTTCATTTATCAGTATAGATTCTCAATAATATAATGCAAGTATTTTTAAAACATTTCTAGCCTTGATACGAGGACGCCTTCGGAGGCGTCTTGCCCTTCAGGACCTTATGGTAGTAATCGTAGGTGAGCGGCGTCTCGTCACTCAAGCGCTCGGCATCCTCGACCTCGCCGATAAACAGTAGATGCGTGCCAACATCCACAGTGTCGATCAAATGGCAGCTAAACAGGGCCGCCGCGTGCTCGGGCACATAGGGCATGCCCAGAGCCGTCTCGCGGGTCTCGTATTTGGCAAACTTGTCATAATCGCTGCTGGTGCGGAACCCAAAGTTACCGATGTAGAGCATATCGGCGGTCTGATCGATCACGGTCAGCGCGAACGCTTTGGCCGAAGCGATGACGCCCGAGGTGACGTTGTCCTTGTTCACGGCAACCGAAATGCGCGGCGGCATGGACGTCACCTGCACCGCAGTGTTGATGACGCAGCCGGCGCGCAGCCCGTCTGCCGCGGCGCTCACCACGTACAGACCGCTCGGCATGGTAAAGTACGCAGTTTTGTCCATAACAATCACTCCCCTAACGCGGGTTGGAACCTCATGGATGTATGTACCCACAAAAAAAGGCGGCGCCCACAACGGACACCACCTTTGAGACATATGTGTCAAAACAGTATAAGCAAGATGAGAGGCCCGCAGTTGCGGTGAAATAAGGACTGAATAGCCCCTCAAACAGGCAAAACAGTCCGTATTCCACCGCAACTTATACAGAACGCCTAGCGATTGCGCTCCTTGAGGGCGCGGTCGATCTCGCGCTGGACATCGCGCTTGGCCATATCCTCGCGCTTGTCGTAAAGCTTCTTGCCGCGGCCTAGGCCCAGCAGCAGCTTTACGCGGCCGTCGGTATTAAAGTAGAGCTCCAGCGGCACCAGCGCATAGCCGCGGTTGCGAAGTTTGCCGTCAAGAAAGTCGATCTCCTTGCGGTGCAGCAGCAGACGGCGCCGACGGTCGGGATCGCGATTCCACACGCCACCATGGCTATAAGGGTGGATATGCAGGCCGACGAGCCAGCACTCCCCACCACGAATCAGCGCGAAGGTATCGGTAATCTGGCACGCGCGCTCGCGAATCGACTTGACCTCGGTACCGCTCAGCTCAATACCGCACTCAAACGTCTCATCGATAAAGTACTCGTGATGTGCCGAGCGATTCTTGGAAATGAGCTTGCGCTCGCGCTTACTGGGCATCGCCGGCCTCCTTGACGTCGTCGGCGTTTGAGCCCGCAGCCTCGCGCTTTGCCTTGCGCTCGGCGTTAAGCTCGGCGTCGCTCTCGCGCACCAGTTTGATAATCGCCGCGCAGGCCTCCTCGCCCACCAAATCACGAGCGCGCACCGTCAGGCGCGTCGCCTCCTGCTTGTCGCCGTCGCTTGCAGCATCGGTCGCACACATGATCAGGCAGATGGCAATCTCGGCCGAAGGCGAAGTCGGCACGCCTTGCAGGGCGAGCTCACCCATCACATGGTCGTCACTCTCGTCCGCGGCATCCGGATAGGTGGTATGGATCTTGTTGAGCAGGCGCGTCGTATGCGCATCATTGGGCGCCAGGCGCAGCGCCAGACGCGCGCAGCCCACGGCTGCCGAAATGTTCTCGGTCTCGGGCTCCAAGAAGTACTGACCCAAGTTGGTGTAGGCACGTGCGGCGCACTTACCGTCGCTCGCGCGCTCCAGCACCGAGAACGAGAGCGATGCCCACTCCTGCTTGTCCTCGAGCGCGCGGAACAGCTCGGCCAAGTCCAAGCGATAGTTGCAGTTCATGGGATCCCAACGCACGGCCTGCATCAGGGCATTCCGAGCACTCACATAATCCTGCTGGCGAATGTAGGCAAACGCCATGTCGGAGTACAGGCGGTCAAAGGGAACCTCGACCTGCACCAGCTCGCGCGGATCCTTCTCCACGCGGCGATAGGCCAGGCGCTCAAACTTGCTGTCGAAGCTAAAGTACTGGCGCTTCTCCTCCGTCTTGCACTCAGCGTCGATATACTCCTCGGCGAGCTCCACCAGACGCTCAAGCAGCGGCGTCGCCGTAGCCAGGTCGCCCTGCGCCAGATAGTTCTCGGCATACGTGATGTCTTCCAAGCTGATAGGCAGGTCCATGACAACTCCTCGGTCCGGGCGGCAGACTCAACGCGCGCCTTAAATATCGGTCAATACACAAAACCCGGGTCTCTTACGAGGCCCGGGCGTTCAATTTTGGTAGCCCGGGCGTGAATTATCCCGAACTATTTCAAGTATATCACAGCGTTGGGATACTGCCACTCAAAGGCGGCTTTGGCGTGCTGCTCGCGGCCTAGTAGTTGCTGCCAGGTGTGCTCACGGCGCCGTCATCCGGGTAGCGAAATGAGTAAGAGATTCCGCGCTTGTCGAGCTCGTAAGCGAGTTTTCGAGCGACAGCGTTTGGCCATCCAAAAGGACCTTTGTCTCGACCGTACTTGTCGTACATCTGCTGGTCTCGGTAGTAAGTGATCGGGACCAGCACTGGATTCTTACCGAATTGCTCGACCTGCTTGGCAACGACGCCGAGCATATAGTTGACCTGATTTGCCTGGGACTCTGCGACGCTGTCGAGATAGCCAAAGGCATCATCCGGCACGGCATAGGGAAATGAAGGCTTTTCCCAACGCTTGATCGTCTGCAAATGGACGCCGAGCGCGTCTGCAACGTTTTGCTGAGAAAGTCCGCATGCCTCTCGCAGTGCCTTGAAATCAGCCTTGGTCCTAGGCTCTGAGACCTTCTCAGCATACGGCAGGTGCGTCTCGGTAGAGCTGCCATAGGCGCCGCGAAGCTCGTCGGCGAGGTCATCCTCATGAGCATTGCCTTTGTAGCAATCGCGAGCTACCTCCCAAAAGTCAACGTCCTCTCGTTCCACGAAACGCCCATCGACACAGTCGAACGTTCGGCGTGCGATCTCCTCGACGTCATACTCGTCGGCAAACTCACCGAGTGCCGGCATGATCTCGTAGTTGATAACGTCCTGAATGCTGGGATACCTCATGACAATCGCGTCCCTCTACTTCAAAACCTTCGATGCCTTGCCCAGGCAGCGGAAACCGGTGCGGTAGCCATCGGCGTTGCAGGTCTCAGCAAAGACGATGCCGTCGAGAACCCAGCGCTGCTCGGTGCATCCGCTGTCATACTCGGTACACCCGAGGTATTCACCGCGCTCGATGACCTCGTCGCGAGTGAACTGGTGCTTGGAATTCGTCGCGCTCTTCATGATTGGTGGCTCCATTCTTTGCTTCGCCGTTAAACAGTGCGGATCTTATAAATCGGAATCGAAAGGTCAATGGCGTCCGGTGTGTACAATCCGACCGTGCGCTCAACGCAGCAGAATTTTCCGTCATCCCAAAGCTGCGCGGCAAACTCGCGAGCGTCGGAAATCTTCTCGAACACTCTCATGTGACTGACGGTCATTTTCTTATCATCAAACCAGATGACTACAGCATCGATACTGTCAAAGCTAGTAGGAACGTCCAAGTACTTTACAGTGCAATCCATCGCTAAACCACCAACTAAAAGACGTGATGGCAACGGATCGTGTAAGTATGCTTGATCGAGTAGCAGGACTCATCCTTAGAGAGCATCATCTTTGCGACCCATTCGCGTGCCTCACGCTCGGTGGCAAGGACGTTGGTCTCGTGGAGACCGTCAATCTCGAAGTGCTCGCCATCGTCATAAATGCGGATATTGGTGATGATGTAGCACTCACCGCTCTCGGTGATGCACGGACGCTTGCGAACGGTGTTGAGAGCGAAGATCTCTTCGTCGGTGATGCGCTTGATGTCAGTCATGATGTTCTCCCCCCCGGGATTGCAGGTGCCTCTTGCCCCTGTCGTTGTCTATATTATGCTACCTTTGGTAGCAGTACGCAAGTATAATTTTGGCCTTTTTTGCCAAAAAAATGCCCACCCCGGCAGAGCCGGAGTGGGCGAAGCGCTATTTGCGATTGATGAAAAGGCACATGGCGAGCACGCCGACAGCTGCGCCCAGCTGTGCACCTAAAAGCACCAGAATGATGTTACCTAGCATTTCTGCTCCTAACTAAGCTGCGTAGAGCTTACGCTTGATTGCCTGGGCGACCGCCCTGTTGGTGTCGGGGCCGTGGTAGCCATCGGCGCCGCACGATCCAACCGAGATGCCATGGTCCATAAGCCATTGCTGGTGCTTGTGGATGGTGCCGTTGGTCATCTGTCGAGCCTGGACACCGCCGACGACAGGATAGATGGCGCATCCGACCTTGCGCTGCAAGGCGAGCACCATGTCTGAGCCGACGCCCTTGCCGGTCTTGGTCCATTCGACGCAACCCTGGTCGACAGCCCAGAAAGATCGCTGGTTGCACTCCCACTGCCCGGATATAACGCCGTCAACGGTAGTGCCGAGCTGCTTTTGAATCGCGCGCGTGAACTTGGGGCCCCAGTAACGCACATCGCCGAGATCGGCGTCGGTGTTGTCGGCAACCTCGGTGTTAGTGCCCGAAAGCGTCTTGCCGTCGTTGAGCCAATAGAGCGTGCCATCCCACGGATAGGAATAGTACGCCTTGATGTTGGACTCGCGGGCGTTTTGGTCGCCCTTGGTGCCGGAGATGGTTCCCCTCTCAGAGATGGAGAACTGCGCCAAAAGGTCGCCGCGCATGGAGCCATAAGGCGAGATGCACACGGCGGTATGGCGCTTCTCATTGAGGTAGATATCGCCGCGTTGCGCTGACTTGACGCCCATTTTTCGCCAACCGAAAAGACCGGTCTTGAGCAGCTGCTCGCGCATGTTGCCGGTATACGTGGCACCAAAGGTAT
This sequence comes from Collinsella sp. TF10-11AT, assembly GCF_003437565.1. Lineage (NCBI taxonomy): Bacteria > Bacillati > Actinomycetota > Coriobacteriia > Coriobacteriales > Coriobacteriaceae > Collinsella > Collinsella sp. TF10-11AT. Next base: position 53,430 of record NZ_QSQW01000006.1, on the reverse strand, counting down.
TAATGCCGACGGCGCGGAGTGCCATAATGACGGCAGACGAGCAGTCGCGATCGCCGCCGGCGATGGTCACAGTTGTGCCATCCGACAGCCTGATCGTCTCGGTCGTTCCATCGCCCATGCGGTTGTATTGCGAGTATCCATGGCCGGAGCCGCCGTCATGAGTGACAAGGTGCTCCATGACCTGCGCGAATGCCTCGCGCTGGGTAATTGCCATGGCTAATCCGCCTTGATATCGCCGAGCGCGAGCAGCGCATCGAGCCATTTGTCAGTGATTCCAACGCTCTTGAAAGCTGCGTAAGCTACCTGCACGCCGCCGACGCAAGCGAAGATTGATGTCACCCAGGCGCCTGGGTCAGTCGGCATCCCGCTTGCCATGGCGGTGAGGGCGCCGCACAGTGCGGAGACGGCAATGGCCGTCCAACGCGCAACGTTCCCAGTCATCGCCTTAGTCTTGATGGCCTGCACGATGTATGGCACCACGAGCACCGTGGCGACCGTGAGGCCCGCCTGAATCTCTGTCATTTCATAAACCTATCTCGTAGATTCTTTGTCGTAGAGCAAATCAACCCGGTCGCAGATGTGGTCGACCTTTTGCGCCATTCCCTGGCTGCGCGCCTGGCTGTGAACCAGATCCGAGTGGAGGACGTCATTTGACGCCACAACGGATTCCATTAGGGTTTTCATGGCCTCCATCAGCGAATTTGACCGCTCCATCTGGGCTGCAATCCGCCCCTCCATCTCCGACCGCTCGCGGTCGCGCTGGGCGCGCTCCTTCACCTCGTCTTGCTTGCGCTCCTCGCGCTTGATGTCGAGGGCGCTCTTGCGCTCGTTTTGGAGCTTGTACTCTTCGAGGAACTGTCGGCCAAAATAAAAGGCGATGAGTGCCAGCAGTACGCCGCCAAGCCACGCCGGACCATATGGGACGAAGAGCTTTAGCACTTCCATTCATTCACCCCCCTTGCCCCATCACGGCACTGGCGGGCAATCAGCCAGCGCAAAAGAAAAGGCCCCTTTCGGGGCCAGTCCTACTTTTCAAGAATCTTTTTGACGGATGCGCGCCAAAGGACGTTCACGTCCTCAATCTTCCAAGGCTCACCGGTCTTGGGGTTGATTGCCCCATCCTTGATGAGGGTCGCGTAGATTGCTGCCATTAGACTTCACCTCCCGCAGTTGCGATCATGTCGCCGAGTTCGGCGAGCGCCTGAAACGCCGTCTCAAGCTGCTTTCCGTTGTCGGCGACAGTCTGCTCAGTCGCACCGATGCGCTCGTCGACCGTGCGACCGCCTGCGATCTGCTGCTCGGCGATTGCATCGAAGTCGGCTTCGATTTCCTCAACGCTCGGCGTACCGATGCGCTGGAAAAACAGCGTGTTGCAGCGCCAAATCTTGTAGGGCGTGCCATCGGGACCGTTATCGACGGTGTCCTCGGTGATGTCCTTGCGGAGCCAGATGTTGGCGATGGGACCGTCCTGGATGACCGTCACCTTTGCGGGCTCGCGGTCGCAAAACTCAAGCTCGAATTGCATGAGAACTCCTAAATCTGTCGTGTCTAGCGATTACCTTTTTGGCTTGACGGCGTGCCGGACAGAGACCGTTGTCATCGCAGAATCTCTGACTGTCGGTGTGTTTGAACCAGCCGCAATAGGCGATCAAACGCCTCGCCAACCTCAGATTCGTCGGCTTTCGGCGGCATCGAAATAGCGCTCGACGCCCCTTGCGAAAGGTCTTGTCGCGGATGGTGATCCGCTTGCGCCTGACCACTGGACCGGCAATGTCCGTCGGCTCATCGTCGGTTGCCCTGCATACCTTCCACGGCTTGAGCTTTAGCCCAAACTCGGCCTTGAGGTACTTCGCAAGGTCACGCGCTGCGCACTTGAGATTTCTCTTGTCGCTGCCGAACAGCCAGATATCGTCGACGTACCATGCCTGATGCTCGACAAGCGCGACGCGCTTGCCGCGGCGAGTTTTGTGCATGTCCTCGACATGGTGGTAGCCGAAGCTCAGGATAAGCAGCGCCATCCTGAGCGAAAAATAGCTGCCGATCATCAAGTGACCGTCCGGATACGAGTCCATGATCGCCTTGGCGATACCGAGCACGACGCTCGAGCGCACATACTTCTCGAGCACGCGCATGACGTCGGCGCACCTCACGGACTCATAGCAGGATTTGACGTCGAGATGCACATGGTAGGCGCACTGATTGACCCACTTCTGCACCGTCGGTGCCGCGCGGAACTGTCCCATACCAGGTCTGTTGACCTGCCAGAATCCAGTTTTCGCGCGCATGAGCGAATCGACGGCGAGGTCGACGGTGTAGCCGCAGATCTGCTGCTTGACACCTTCGACGCCGATGTTGCGCAGCTTGCCGCCATCTTGCCTTGGCCTCGTGCTCAAGGGCTCGAATCGCAGCGTGCCGGCATTAGCCTCGGCTACGATCTCGGCGATGAGGGCATCGGGCGAGCCGTATTCCTTGTATACGCGCCATTCATTGGTCCGGCCTGATTCGCCGGACCGCCAATTCTCATAGGCCCTGCCGACAAGATCGGCATCGACGGCAAGGCCCTTGCAGTAACTTTTCATTCGACCAATTCAGCTCTCTGATTGCATTCCGAGCGGTCGGCAAAATGTCTACTGGCCCGGTGGTCTTATATGCCATTTCACTTGGTTAAGCCAGGCGAGCCCGATGCTTCCACCGGGTACGCTGCCGTGCGGGTTTTATGGGAGCTATCAATCAGATTCGCGCGAAGCGTTGTTCCACCTCGTCCTGCCGGGCCAGTTGTTAAGGTTCACGCGGCGCAAGCCAGCGTTGGAGCCGTTCCTGAGGTTGCCGAAAACCTGGACGAAAGGAATTTCACCTGCATGCACGGCAGGTCCCTGGGTCGTTTTTC
>NZ_QSQW01000006.1:0-50509 GCF_003437565.1 Collinsella sp. TF10-11AT | reverse complement strand
CGACTTACGCCGCCAAAGGCGGCACGTCGGCATTCACCCTGTTTCGACCATTTGGCGAGACGCGCGAAGCGTCGAGCCACCACGCCCCGCCGGGCCAGTAGCTAAGGAACACGCGGCGCAAGCCAGCGCTGGAGCCGTACCAGAGGCTGCCGAAAACCAGGACTTCATACGTATCGGTTTTCTTACCGCCGTAGTACCAAATGCCGTCACCGACACCTGCGCCGGTAGAGCCGCCGGTACCGTAAGGCACCAGAGAGCCCTTGACCTTGACCATAGCGGAGGGATACATCTCGCCATCCGCAGCCTTGATCGGCAGCGTGAAGATCTTGGTGTAGTCGGAGGTAACGGAGGTGGCGGACTTGGACGTGTCCTCGACAAGGTAGTAGCCGTAGCCATCGTCCTCGCCCTTGACGAGCTGATCGCCGAGAATCTCCCAAGCGCCGAGCATGACCTCGATGCCCTGGATGGTGAAGGGCTCACGCCCGGACTTGTTGTCGTAAGGCGAGCCATCGCCGACGATGCCGACGGTCGCGCCGGGATTCCAAGGAGCCGTGGAGACGAGCTGACCGACCTCGGTCGAGATGTTGCCGCAGTCGAGCGTCAACACGACGTTGTCGCCATCGACGGTTTTCTTGACGATGTTGGCCTGATCCGCGATGTCAAAGGCATCGGCATTGCCTCGATCTCGACCGGCAACCTTGGTGGTGCCAACCATGACGGCGGAGCCGATGGGCCACTTGTCGGCGACGGTCTTGGCGATGGTGACGGTAGGTGCACCTGTGCCTGCCACCGTGACGGGCGTCTGCTCGGTATGGTTCGAGCAGCCCGCGAAATTGGCCTGACTCGACTTGTGAGCGTACTTGAGAAGATTCATCTCGTAGAGATAGTCGTAGTCGGCGGCGGTGTAGCCACTGTACTCGCTGCCCTTCTTCTTTGCTGCCTCATTCATCGAGTTGTGCGAGCAGCTGCGGGTCCAGAGCTTGGCGCCGGCGACGGAGCAGGGCTTACCGGCGGAATCCTTGGATGCCCCGAATGCAGCACGGCACATGAATGGCTCGAGCGTGCCGTCGATTCGCAGCGAGCGGTCCTCAGGCACGTAGCCAACGTGGGGACGGTCGGAGCAGGCAACACGGTACTTTCCGTCAACGATGCCATGGAACACATAGCGCACGGGAGCGAGGGCGAAAACGTCTCGACCGTCCGTATAGGAAAAGTTGCCAAAGGAGCGCATGCCGGTGATATGCCAGGCACCGGCATTGTCCTTGTATCCGTTGACGTGCTCGTAGCGGAACGGACCGACGCCGGCGTAAGGGTCGGTGCCGGGCTTGAGCAGCGTGGACGGCACCGGGTTGGCAATGTCGGCATTGGCGAGGCTCTTGGTGAGCGTCTGGACGGCATCGAGCGTCTGGTCGACGGCGTAAATCTTGCCGTCGCTTTCCGAGCTCAGCCATCGCAGGATGGACTTCACCGTGAATTCGCCCTTGGCGGCATCCCACTCGGGGTAAGGAGCAGGTGCGACATTCAAACTCAGGATGGCATCGGCGACAGTGCCAAAGCCCTTCTCAAATGTGTCGTTTGCTGGAAAGATATGATCCATTTAGTCCCCCTTGACAGTCGTATCGACGATGACAGGCCATGTGTCGCCGTTCTCATCGGTAATGCGCTTGAAATACATGCTCTTGTCAGCGGAAATGGAGCCTCGTGCCTCATCTGCTGCGAGTCGGGCGTCGGCGGCGGCGTCCTTCGTCTCCTTAATCGCGGCGGCGGCGCTGTCCGCCGATTTGCCGGCGGCAATGGCGCTCGCGTCGGCGGACTGCTTCGACTGATCAGCAGCCTCGGCAGATGCGGTCGCATCGTCGCGAGCGGCCTTGACAGCTGCGGTCGCAGCCGAGAGCTTCTCCGACATCTCCATAAAGGAGGTCTCGCGCTCGGTCTCGTTGGCGGCGCGCTGTTTCTCAGCCTCGTCGCGCTTGGTCTCGGCGGCGTTGCGTGCCTGCTCGTCGGCCTTCGCCTGCTCCAAGATCGGAATGTAGACCGTCGCCTGCTGACCACCGATCTCGGCGCTTTGTAGGACCTTGACCAAGCACGATTCAGTCGTGTCGAGATAATCGTCCCCCTTGTAAATCTCGTAATACCAATGCGCGAGCCCGGCATCGGTCGATATCTCAGCAGGCAGCAGGTGGCGCACCATTCCGTCGGTTGCCTTGACAATCTCGACCTCAGTCGGGCCAACGAGTTGACCAGCACCGGTGGTGCCGACGAACCGCACGGTGCAGCCGGTGAGGTCGTATGGTGCGCCCTTAGAGACAATACTGACCGTGAGCTCGCGGTTTCCGCGCTCACCGCGGCGCAGCGGGTCGATGCGCTGCTCCCTAAAGGCATTCTCGGGCTTTTTAGTATCGAATGTTAGCTCTTGAGCCATAACGCCCCTCTCTTTACTTGATTAGCTTTGCGATAGCGGCGCACTGCCCGCTCGACATGACGAGGACGAGGACGGTGTCCCCGACCTTGGCGTCGCAATAGCGCGAGCATGCGGTCAAGTTTTCGGCGGCGGAGAGACGCACCTGGTATGCGCCGTCCTTTACCGCCATGACCTTGCCGCGCACGTGGTAATCGGGCGAGCGCGCCGTCTGTCCGAGCCGCAAGGCGCGCTCGGCCTCGCGGACCATGCTGTCAGCCATGGTCTGGCCTCCTTTACGCTGCGATGACCTGACCGGTCACATCGACGAGCAGGTCGCGCCTGATGAATTCACGAATCTTGATGTTTGTCTCGGCAGTCGGCGTGCATGAGGTGTCGATTGAGGTGATCGCGCCTTGCCGCTTGAGCCCTGAGTAGAGCACGCCGGCGGCATCGTTGATTTCCACCGGCACGAGCAGTGTCTTGACCTTGGTGTACTGGATTTCGGAGCTGCCATCGAGCAACTTCTTTCGCGCGAGCGCCTTGAGGTTTTTAAGCCGCTCCTCCTGAGTCTCACCGTCGAGCTCGCTGACCTGCTCGACCGTTGAGTTCTCGCGCCATGAGCGCGACGGCAACGATGCCCTGCTCTCCGGGTCGATATTGCGAGCCTGGGCGACATACGTCTCATCATCAGTCTCATAAGTGAGCACGATGATGTTCGGAGTGTTTCTCCAATCGTTCTCGGACGAGATGCCCGGCATGAGCGTCGAGGTCTCGTCGTTGGCGAATGTCCAGGCGAGCTCGCGTGCGGTCGGCTCGACGTATGGCTTGAGGATAACCGTGCCGTAGGCATCCGTATCCGCTGAGCCGTAACCGGCGGCATCGAGCAGGTAGTTGACCACGTCGAGCAGTGAGTCATCTGGCGCGAACGTGTGGTCACAGCTCAGCAGATAGCTGGATGACTGGCAGTTGGTACGCAGGCCAGCACTGGTGATGATCTTGTTGGCGGCGTCGATGGCGTTGGTGCCAGCCGTGACCGTATATGGCACCTTGAGCTTGGTATCCGACAGCACCTTGAGAAGCGAATAGAGCTTCGCGCTGCCGGACTGCCGCACGCCTCCCCCATCGAGCGAGGCGTAGTCGGGCTCGTCAGATTCCACGAGGACAGTCGCGCGCCTCTGCTTGATCGTCTGACCGTTTCGGTCGCGGAAAGTGTAGATCAACGCAAGTGCGTCGACCTCATCGGGCGCGGTACCGAAATACTTGAGCGAGCCGGACGTCTTGAGCGTGTCGAATGCCGAGCGGTTGATGCTCGCGCTCTCGATGTTGTCGTAAAGCCCGAGCTCATCCCACGTTCCCCACTTGATACGGCGATAGAGCCATCCGGCATCATATCGAGCGCCGGTCCAATCGGCCATCAGACCTCGCCTCCGTCGACTCTCGTGATGGATACCGAGACCGAGGCGCTGTAATCCTCGAAGCCGTCGTACTCCTCATCGATTTTGGCCGAAGCGGAGCAGTGGAAAACGTCACCCGACAGGCCCTTGTATATCTTGTCACCGGAGGCGAAGGTCATGCTCTCGAATGCGCGCGCCTGATCGCGCGATTCGACCCATCCTGAAAACTCAATCTTGAGCGAGCGTTGACGCGATTGGACGAGCAATGGCCACGTCCTGCCATCGAGCTCGACAATCTCATCGGACGGGCGCGTCGGTGTGCGCGAGCCGGATGGCTCCCACATCGCCTGGGCGATACCGCCGTCGTAGATGATGAACCACCACGGCGTCTCGATGATGCCGGTCGCGGTCGAGGTGTTGACGGCGCCGGTGCCGGAGGTCGTGACGGACTCATAGGTGTACTCGATGTTGAGCGGAGCGAAGCGGTCGATGACCTCGGCACCGTCGCTCATATCCGAGCCGATCTTGATGCGACCGGTCTCGGTCACACGGTAGAGGTCGAGGCGCACAGCAGTGGCGAGCTCGCTGTCGCGAGAGAGCCTGACCTGCACGGTCGCGCATCCGGTAGACGGGTCCGTCTCGACGAAGATATTGCCGCTCTGAGGCAGGCGAAACTTGGTCGTGACGGTGCGCCTTGTGGTCGCCGTGAGCGACGAGGTCGATCGTGACGCGACGTTGATGACGTAGGTCTCGCCGTCGACCGGAACCCATTCGTCGGTCGTGATGGTGGTCGCGAGGGACTTGCCGAGCGACTTGGTAAAGACCGTCTCGTCGCCGCGCATGATTGTGAGCGTCGATGCCTGCACGGTGCCCGACTGGTCGATATACGTCAGCTTTACCGAGATCGGCACGTCGGTGATGACGAAGCCGTCAGCTGGCTGCTCGATGACCACGGTCGGACGCTGGCGCACGGTAAAGGTGCGGTTGGCCGACCATGGACCGAAATTGTCATCTGCGCCCTTGGTACGGACGCGCCACACGACCTGCTGATTGACGCCATAGACGTTTGTCTTGACGATTGTGCTCTGGTTGCCGGTGACTTCATCGACCGTCCAAGTGCCGCCACCGTCGGTGCTGATGGCGAGCTCTGCCTTTTGCTGATCCGATCCGTCGTAGGGATTGTGGCGCCACTGGTATGCGACCGTCGGCTCATTTGAAGCGATGACGCCGGTTGACGCCGGCAACACAAGTGTCGGCGCCATCGGCGGGCAGATCGTCACGACCGAATCGGACTCGGCCCACTCACTGTCGAGGTGCAGACGTTTGTTTCGAGCGCGTAATTTGAAGGTGCCGCCGCCGAGGTCGACATCGAAGGTCTTTACGAGGCCGTCGACGTAGGTCGACTCGCCCCAATCACCCCATCCGGTACTCCCCTGCTTGCACGTCTGATACTCGAGCGAGGTGGCCGTGTTGGAGTTGTTGTCGAGCACGGCGGTGACGATCGTGCTGCTCTTGCGCGCGACCGAGACGAATCTCGGAGGCGCAGGCGTGTTGTAGATTGGCCCGGCATACTGGTAGTCTGGCGCGGAGCTGTTGTAGTTGTTGGGTATCACTCGCCACTCATAAGAGTGGTCCGGTGCGGTCGATGCCGTCCAGGACGTCGGTGAGTTGGTGAGGTCGGCTACATTCGACCATGCACCGCCGTCGATGCGCTGGTCGATGTAGATGTGCCTGTAGGGACGGGCGGCATGGGCGTTGTTCCCCCACGACAGCTTCGCGGAGCTGTCCGATTGGCGCTCGACCTTGAGACCGGCGATGTTGTAAGGCTGCCATTCCGGCGCGCTGACCGTCTCGACGCCATCGACCGATGACTTGTGATAAGCGCCTGAGTATGAGGTGTAGTCCGCAGAAATGCTCGAGCGCGCCGTGTATCCGTAGCCCGGGTCTCCCCAGTCGCACCACCCAGTGTCCGCATAGACTCCTTGGCCGTAGAGCCTGACGGTCTGTCCCCAGCTCGTCTTGAGCACCGTGCCATTGAATGCCGAGCCAGCTGAGACTTCGACGTAATAGCGCGCCTGGACATGGACGTTATCGTCACGGTAGTTGCTGAAGCTGTATGCGACTACGACTCGGAACTTTGCGCCTGGACCAGCCCAATTGCCGTAATAGTATCCCATGCGCTACCTTCCGTTGGCGGTCATAGCCTGGTCGATGGCGCCAAAAACCTTGTATGCGATCGCATCCGCGATCTCATCGGCGTCGCCGTCGGCGTAGACGGTAATCTGCAAGTTGTTGGTCGAAGATGCGGCAGCATGGCGCTCAAAGGTGTCCTCGATGAATCCGCGGAGGATCGAGAGCGGCAGCACGGCCTCGGGGCCTGCCTCGCCGCCGACCATGGCGCGGTCGCCGTTGAATCCGAAAAACGTCGGCCTGGTCAGGATGCCGCCCTTGGCATACCACTCGACGCTGATTTTCGGCGTCCTCGGCGGGACGATCGAGAAATCACCGCTGATGGAAAAGTGCGGCAGGTTGATATGTGGCAGTTGCAGCCTGCAACCGCTAAAAAATCCCGAAATCGCATTTAGCGCGCCCGACACGGTAGACTTCGCGGCGCCGAGCTTATCGGAAAAGAAATTAACGACCCCCTGTAGGGCCCCGCTCACGATTGAGGTGATCGCATTAAACTGCCCAAAAAAAACGGAAACCACAGAGCCAAGAATTCCGCCGATCGCACCAGCAAGGCCATTTAAAATTCCAGACGCGATAGAGGACAGACCATTTAAAATCGTCTGCACGCCATTTTGTGCCATCGTGAAATTTCCGGTAAAAATACCGACAATTACGCCAAGAACGGTATCAATTACACCTTGGACAACGGCCATCCCACCGGTTATGACCTGTAGCAGGCCGGAGGCAAAAGCCGTGGCGCCAGAGACGATAAAACCGAATCCGGTGATGTATCCGTCGACCAAAGATTGAAGCGCCGGCAACAGGCCGGTCGTGAAAAACACCGACAGAGCATCGAGCACCGGCTGGATTTGCGCGACCGCCTGCGAAATCGTGTCGCAAATCTGCTGCCAAATCCCCATGACCGTGTTGCGGAAACTGTCATTGGTATTCCACAGGTAGACGAGCGCAGCTGTCGCGGCGGCGATGGCGATTGCGACAAGCCCGATCGGCGAGAGCAGGAAACTGACCGCACCTCCGAGCGCGGTCACACCGCCGGACACGGCGCCAAGAATCGGCACGATGTTCGCGCCGATGGCAAATGCCGCGATACCGGCGGCACCGCCAGCCACGGCAGGCGCGATCTGGTCGAAGTTGTCGATGAGCGTGCCGATTGCCGGGACCACGTCGTTGCTGATGGTCTGGACCGACTCGCGCAAAGGCTCCTTGAATTTGTCGTAGAGCTTGAGGCCGACTTCCTCGAGCGCCGAGTCGAGATTGCTCAGGTCGCCGGCGAGATTGTCGGTCATGGTCGCGGCCATGTCCTGAGCCGCGCCGTTGGAGTTGTACAGCTCGTCGCGGAAACTGCCGAGCTCGTCGGTGCCGGCGTTGAGGATGAGGTTGAGGCCCTTGATTGAGTCTGCGGTGAAGGTCGATTGCAGGGCACTCGCCTTTTCAGCGTCACCCATGCCATTCGTCGCACTCTCGACATCGCGCATGATGTCGACCATGTCGCGGTAGTTGCCGTTCGCATCCATCACGGCGATACTCGCATCGCCGATCTTTATGGCGCCGTCCGACATCTTCGCCGTCATGTCTCGCATAACGGCGTTGAGCGCGGTGCCGGCCTCGGAGCCCTTGAGGCCCTGATTGGACAGCTCGGAGATAAAGGCCGTCGTGGTCTGGACGTCCATGCCGGCGGCGTTGCAGTTTGCAGCGCAATTCTTAAATGCAGCGCCAAGCTGCTCGACGTTGGTATTGGCATTGCCCTGGGCGTACGCCAAAACATCCGTCATCGTGGCGGCATCGCTCGCCTGCATCGAGAAAGCCGACAGATAGTCGGTGAGCAGGTCGGATGCCGATGCGAGGTCCATCGAGCCTGCCTGCGCGAGCGTGAGCACACCGTTGATGCCGTCGAGTGACTGCTCGGTATCCCAGCCGGCAAGGGCCATGTAGCCGAATGCATCGGCTACCTGAGCTGCCGAAAATGTGGTCGTGCCTCCAAGCTCGCGTGACTTCGCCTCAAGGCGCTCCATATCATCGGCGCTCGCGCCGGAGAGTGCCTGAACGTTAGACAGCGACAGCTCGAAGGTTTTGCCGAGGTCGATGACCTCCTTGGCGGTGTCCTTTGCGCCCTGTGCGACGCGCGAGAGCGCATCGCTCGCAAGATTTGACAGCACGCCCTTGGCGACCGTGAAGCCGTCGTTGGCGCGGTCGGCTGAATTGGCGAGGTTGTCCTCCTCGCGCGCGAGCTCGGCTGCGGCGTCCTCGGCGGCGCGCATCTTGGACTCGTTTTGGCGAAGCTCGGAATTGAGCTCGCGGATGTTGCCCTCGAGCTCCTTGGCCTCGGTCGAGTCCTTACCCTTTGCGATGACGGCGTCGGCATATGCCGTCTGCAACTGTTTGAGCTTAGAGCGCTGCTCGTTGATCTTGTTGGACAGCTGCGTGTAGGCACTCTCGGCCTGCTGCTCGGCGTCGGCCTGCTTCTCAATCTCGGTGCTCGTCTGGCTGATGGCGGCGCGGACGTTCTGCTGCGCAGCTTTAGCCTGGTTGAGCTGGTTGGTGAGCTTCTGGGACGATGCTGAGTTCTCGCCAAAGGCGGCGTTAGATGCCTCGAGCTGTGAGGCGAGCGCATTGATCTTCTGCTGCAGCGTCTCGTCCTGCTGCTCTAGCAGCTTCTTCTTGCGCGTTAGTGCCTCGACCGAAGCGCCGGTGTTCTTCATCTGGGCAGCGTTCAGCTTGAGCTCGCCGCGGAGCGTTGTCATGGTCGAGTTGGCCGACTTGATGGCGGCGCGGAATTGCTCGGTCTCGGCCTTGAATTTGATTTCGACCGTGTTCTTGCTCGCCACTACTTCTTTGCCTCCTCTCGGAGCTTGTTCTCGACAGCCGCTTGCCAGAGGTCGTAGGCGTTTTTGTTCGCCATGACGCTCAACAGGAATGGGATGTCGGCGTTAAAAAAAATGTCCTCGGACATGCCGAGGACGAGGACGTAAAAGGCGTAGGCATCTTCAACGTCGGTAATTTCAAATTTCGGAGGTCGCGCGACCAGCTTGGATTTCTCCCTGGCGCCTAGTTCCCTTGCGCGCTTTCTGAACGGTTCTGAAAACGCGCCATCTTTTTTGGGGAAATCAGCTCCATCGCCGCCATCGTTACTGCTTCGACGTCGGCGGGTGCGACGGCGATAAACTCATCCTGCGTAAGAGCATCTGCGAGCGTGTTGTTGTCCTCGATGTACTGGCAGATGTATCCACAGTACACGATGTCGAGCATCTTGAGCACGTCATCGGCTGCTCCCGCCATGACCACGCCGCTGAACTTGGAATAAAGCTGCTTGTTGAGCGCTCGGAGCTTGATGAGCAGCCCCCACGAGATTGTGAGCTTGAGCTTTGTACCGTCACTCATCTCGATCTCGGTCGAGGCATTGATATTGCGCTTGGGCTTGGGCATTTCGCGTCCTCCATAAAGTCCGGGGCGCCAAAGGCGTCCCGGCATCTACTAGTTAATCTCCTGGACTAGGTCAGGGTCGACCTTGCGGATCTCGGCAAGGCGGTTTTCGGTGATGTTGAGCACATCACCGACGGCGTGCACGCGCTTTGAGCGACGGTCGATAAAGGCCTTTAGAACCTGGACTTTCAGCTTTTTGCTCGCCATCGCTACTCAGCCGCCTTGACGAGTTCCGGCGTGAAGCTCTCCATCCAGGCGCTCTTGACGTCCTCGGTGGCTTCATTGAGGTCGCACTCGTAATGTCCGAATCCGTTCTCATCAGGCGAGTATCCGATTTCGACCTCGAACTCGGCGACCTCCTCGGCACCGTTCTCGATTTTGGACGCGGGACCGGTGCTCATCACACAGACGGGCCATGCCTTGAGCTTCTCGTTCTCGTCCTCATCAAAGACTCGACCGGTCAACACGAATTCCGGGTGCACGGACGAGCGGCCATATGCAGTGACGCCCTGCTTGAGCTTGTCGGACTTCATGGCCATGAGTCTGTCGTAGAGGTCTCGGGGCATGTGCGCGGTCAGCTTGAGCGTGCCGCTACCGGTGCCGCGCGTGCGCTTCTTTGCGACCACGCCTCGGCACTTCTTCGTGACCTGGACAACTTCGGTCTCCTCCTCAAGGGAGCCGATGCACCCGATCGGGCACGTCTCGGTGCCGAGCTTCACGACGAGCTCGCGCACTTCGTATTCGGAAAAGACGGTCGTTTTGATTGCCATCTCAACTCCATTCGCTTGTAATTGCCTGCACGCAGCGCTCGACAATCCTCGGGATTACCGACTCGGCGCCGCGCTTGAAAAATTGCTGATTACCGGCATGCCTGTTGGTGTTACTGCCGTCATCAGGAAAGTAGAGATACTGATAGTTGCCCTTGGCGGCGACCGTCACGGCGAGATTCTCGTTCGTGCGGTATTCGGGCCAATCGGACGCCTTGGCCGATGTCTTGTGTCCCTTGAATGTCCTGCCGGACGCATGGATGAGCGGGTTGATGCCCCGGTAGACGACCGGTCCCGCCTCGTTGTGCAATACCTCGTTGATGGCTCGCTCGGCGTTGTCGGGATACTGCTGAGCCGCCACGGTGACGGCGGCAAAATCGGCCTCGCCGATAAATGCCCAACCGCTCACGACTTGACCGCCTTGACGAATCGGAGCGTCATCATCTCAACGACATCCTTTGTGCCTGGTTTGGTCGTGTAGTAGTAGCCAATGGCGGTGCCGTGGTCCAGGCGCATGCCCGGAATTGCGGTCATCGCGCCGATCACCTCGGCGGCAGCGCCATCCGGCACATAGCTCTCGCGGACCATTGCGACCGAATACACGTTCGTAAATCCGGTCAGGTTATCCTTCGCGCGGGTCTCCTCGCGCGAAAAGACCGTATAGTCCCACGGGTCGCTCTCGTGCAAACCGGCGGCGGTGCCGTAGAAAACGACATCGTCGACGGTCTCGAGCGCCTCGCGGATGCGATCGAGCGTGCTATCGGGCGTCGACATACGGCACTCCCCCCTCGAGATAGAGGTACACCTCGGTATTGGTCCTGTCGATGTGGGCGATACCGTAGATCGTGGCCCCGATGACCGCTTTCATCCCTGGCTTAACTGCCTTGATGTCGTGAGTGCAAATCTTTGCGCTGCACGTGAAGCCGAGGCGCTCGGAAACCTCATAGTCCTGGTCGCGCACCGAGCACGAGCGGAAGAATAGGCGCACGAGCGGGTCGAGGTCGTAAGGGACGCTCGAGTTGCGCTTTGCGCCGAAAGATGACGGCGTGCGGGTCTCGGTGTAGATCCCCACGACGCCGTCGCTATAACTCGGCAGAGGCCGCTTTTTGAGCATATTCCACCGCCAACCACCGGTCTCGGCACTTGGCGATCTTCTCGGCGTAGTTGACCTCGAAATCGTCGAGCGCGTCGTTCCACTCATAGAAGCAGTACGCGAGGAAAAGCGCCTGCTCGGTGCCTCCATCCTCGAAGGTAAATGAGTGCTCGGTGATGCCGAGCATGGAGCGGAGGTCGGAATCGGCCTGCTCCATGATCTCATCTATGCGCTCATTGACCTCATCGTCCCGATAGATCACGCGCAGCTTGCGGCGCACCTTGTCGACAAGCGCCATGCGCTACCTCCTCTAGGCTACGGGCAGATTCTCGGCGGCATCGTCAACGGCGCGATCCGCAGCGATGTCGGACTGGGCAACGACGCTCGCGGCGGCAGCGGCAGCGCTGACGTTCTTGACCGTCACATAGGCCGGGTCGAGATTCGAGATGTCGAGCACTGCGAAGCTAGTATTGTCGTATGCGCGACCCGCGGCGTGCTGGACGAGCTTGAAGGTTCGCGCGTCGTCAAGGAAGTGGACGGAGTCATCGAAGATGATGGCGCCGTTGCGCTTTCCGCCGACTGCGAGCGTGTAGTCCTCGATGACACCGAGGACGGCGGTGCCGGACTTTACGACGTTGGACTTGATGACCTCGGTCGGGAACGGGAACAGGTCTCGGACGTAACCGCCGACCTCGGGAGCGAGCACGGTGGTCGCCGGCATCACCTTGGTCAGGTAGTCGACAGTGTTGACGAGCAGCACGACGCTGTTGATGTCGCGCATCTTGCCCTTTTCGGTGAGCGCGACCTTGGCGACGAGCTTGCCGTAATCGGCAGGCGCGAAGGACGTGACGGCGACCTTCTCCTTGTCCGGGTAGCCGGTCGACTGGTTGAAGTCGCCGTTGGGGTTCTTGGTCGCACCGATGGGCATGTTGACGCCGGTGCCGTTGACGATGGCATCCTCGAGGCCGTAGCCGAGTGCCTCGGCCATGACGGCGCGGATGAATGCATCGAGGAACACTGGGCCCATATCGAGAAGGTCAAGCGGGATGATGCAAAAAGCGGTGTACTTGGCCTGAGTGATGTCGAGGACCTTGAGCGCGCCCTTGATCTCTTGGGTGATCTTCTCGTCGATCTCACCCCAAGCGCCCTTCTGCACCGTGGAATCGTTGATGATCCACTTGGTCGAGTAGCCGGCATTGGCGAATCGAATCTTGCTGAGCAGCGGACGGGTCTCGATGAGGTAGCGCAGGACGTCCTCGATGACGGTCTCGGGCATCAGGTCATCGACGTTCTCATCTTTGAGGATGTCGATGAAGGACTGCTTGGACTCGGCACCCTTGAGCGCCTGGGCGATGCCGGTGTACCACGCGGACTCCTTGGCGGTCAGCGTGCGGTAGCCACGGTTCGCCAGGACCTGATCGTCCTTGGACTGGCTGTAGAGGTCGAAGTCGGCGCGGATGGATTCGGCGATCTCGTTGCCGAAAGCATCCCAGGCGCTCTCCATCTGCTTTGCATCACCGGACTGAAAAGCCTCGGCGATCTTGGAAGCGCTCTTGGTGGTCTTGATAAGGCTCATTGAGTCTCCTATCTATTTCGTTCTAGTTGGCGAAAAGGCTCGTGAATGCGGCAATGCCGCCGGCAAAAGCCTGCTTCTTGTCGGGGTCCTTCTCAGGGTCCTCGGGCTCGTCATCGGGCTCGGCGTCATCGTCGCCGTCCCCATCGCCCTCGTCATCATCCGAATCGGAATCGCCGTCATCGGCGCCGGAATCGTCATCGGTATCGTCCGGATCGTCATCGTCATCCTTGGCGGCGGCACGATGCTCGACGGATGCCATGACGAGCGCCATGAGCGAATCACGCGCGCCCTGGGACGCCTTGTCGCCGCTCTCGAATGTCTCGATGGCGGTGGCAAAGCCCATATCGACGGCGTCCGCCGGGCTGATCCACGTCTCGGCATCCATGAGCTCGGTGAGCTCGTCCTCGGTGATGGAGACGCGCGCCATATAAGCAGACTTCGATGCGCTCGTGATGGTATCCATATCGTCGGCGAGCTTGCGCAGGTCGGCAGCATTGACGCCCCATGCGCTCGTCCAGGCGTTATGGATCATCAACAGCGATGCATCCGACATAAGGCGCTCATCGCCAGCCATGAAAATCACGGACGCGATCGAGCAGGCGAAGCCGTCACAGGTAGTGCGCACGCGCGCCTTGTGTCGGCGAAGCGCCGAGTAGATGGCAAGGCCCTCGGCGACCTCGCCGCCATAGGAGTTGATGTGCACGTTGATCTGGGACACATCTCCGAGCTCGTCGAGCTGCTTGGACAGCTTAGAAGCTGACATGGCGTCATCGTCCCACCAGCACGAGCTGATATCACCGTAGATGTCGAGGTCGGCAGTCGTGCCGTCCTCGGAGGTAGTGAGCTGGAAGTATTTTTTCACTAGATTTCACCCCCTTGATTCGCATCGCGGAGTACATCCTCAACGGCGCCAAGATTCTTGGTGATGAGACGCTTGTTGGCGAGGTCATCGCCGACAGGCTCGTAACCGAGTGCCTTGAGCACGTCGTTGATAGTGAAAACGCCGTAGGACACCAGCTGCGAAGCGGATGCCGCGGCATCGAAGATGTCGATATGCTTGATGGTGGTCGTGTCGACCTTGACCTTTGAGCCGGCCATGATTTCGCCGGGCTTGAAATTCTTTCGCGTAACCTCGTCCGAAATCATCTTCGCCTCGGGGTCGACCGAGAACGTCAACATCGTGTTGACGAGGTCGCCCATGTTGGTCATGTCGCCGTACATAACAGATTTCGGGACCTTAAATGCGATGGCGGCGCTGTCGTAAATCTCTTTACGTAGATCTGAGATATCGGTGGGCTCGACTGCGTTCTCGACCTTGACCGGCTCAAGGTGTGAACCCTTGGTCTCGAAATATACCGAGTTGGCATTTTCGATAAAGGTCTTGAGATTGCGCTTGAGCATGGCCTCGGTCTCGTCCTCGTCCTTGAGGCTACCGGTAAGACCGCGCTCCATAACGAGCTTATATTTCTGGCCTGATGTCGCCTTGTATGCCGCCATCGCCGCCGCCATCAGCGTCGAGTACGAATCGAGCATGCTCTCGACGTAGCACGAGATGTTCTTGTCGGCGAGCTTGAAGAACATACATTCGTTCGCGCGGTACTTCCTGATCAGGTTGGCGTTGCCGACGACGATGCCGCTGAAAATATCCTGTTCTAGCGGATGCTCCTCGCGGCTGTAAGAATCTGCGACATAGAAACTATCGCCGACAGGCACGACGAGCGCGTCACCGCGCATACAGAGTCGCTCGACAAGCTCGCACCAAAACTGTGCGGCATTCTGATTGTTGTTTGGCTCGACGTTCAGGCGATACCAGAGGTCATCGTTGACCTCCTTGCCGTTCTCGTAGACGCGGAACAGGCACATCGCAAGCGCGTTGGCCTTGTACGAGATGGCGGTCGCAAGCGCAATCGCCTTGAAATAGGTGGCGGCGGCAAGCTCAGACTCGACGCAACTGCCGGTGGCAGGCTCAATCTCAGCCTGCGTCACGCGCAAGCCGAGAAAATCGATGGCTTTCAAACAGCCTCCCCTCTAGAAGGTCATGGTTGGGATGATTTCGATTTCCGAGGTATCTGGCAGGCGGTCGGCTACCGTGAATGCGGCGGCGAGCGCCATGAAGCCATCGGTCTTACGCGATTTCGGCTCGATCTTGTCGTAGCAATAATTTCCATGCGCGGCGGCGGTGAGCTTAACGTTATTCGCGTACCAGCGCATCATCGGATCGTCTCCCCAGGCGATGCGGTGGTTGATGAGCGCAGAGTTGACGATGGGCTGAATCTGCATCAGGTCGGAAGGACGCACGAGCTTGACGGTCTTTTCCTTCGCGGAAAAGCCGATCGAATCGAGCTCACGCATGAAGGTCGCATGCCGGTATGAGTCGATGGCGCCCTCTTGGATGTCGTAGGTCCCCATCTGCTCATAGAGCCAATCAGTAACGAGGCTCGCGTGAATCTCGACATCGTCGACGTACTCGAGCAGGTCGCGGCGCGCCCACTCGTCGAGCGGCGCCTTGATACGCGCCAAGTCCTTTGATGCACGGCAGACCCATGAGTGCTGGATTGCGAAATACTCGTCACCGTCGCGGAAAAGCAGCACCGCTGCAACGAAGTCCTGTGTCTTTGCGAAGTCAATGCCGAAAACACAGGTCATGCCCGAGAGATCTGGCAGCTCGCGTGATGCGGCCTTGAGGTTGTCGTAATCGGTGAGCTGGTAATCTGGGTTTCCGGCAGGCAGATTCATGCGCTTTGTCATGAAGTCGGCGTTGCCTGCTGGGTTATCGAGAAAGTCCTGATACTCCTGCTCGATCTGGCTCACCAAAACCGGCAGATATGGCAGGCTCGGGTTCGCCTTGACCCAGTTGCGCTTGTCTGAGACCTCGTCGGCAGTGTCGAGCTTGAAGATCAGCGGCAGGAATCCGTTGTCGGGAATCTCGCCGGAGAGGATGCGGCGCGACTTATCAAGCAGGCTGTCGAGCACGCCGTCGCGCACATCGCCATCGGTCGTGATGTACAGGCGCCGCGGATGCGGCTTCTTGCCGAGACCGGTCGTAAAGACCTTGATGTTGTCGAAGTTCTGGTAGGCGTGCACCTCGTCGAAGATGACCATACCGGAGCGCAGGCCGTCCTTCGACTTGGGGTTGTCGGTACGGTACTTGATGCGCGAGTTGGTCGACCGGCAGACGATCTCTTCTTTGTTCCACCGGAAACCTTTTTGAAAGCGCCGGCGCTGACCGGAGTTCTCGAGGATGTTCCAGATGTCGTCGAAAGAGGTCTTTGCCTGGTCCTCTGAGTTGGCGCAGATATCGACATCGTAGTCACGAATTCCGTTGACCTTGGTGGTCGAGCAGAACGCGACGAAGCTGCAAAAGCCGTTCTTGCCGGCACCTCGTCCCATGTATGCGAGCTCCTGGGACCAGCGAGGTGTGCCGTCCTTGTTGAACACGCACATGAACAGGGCGAAAGCGAAAAGCTCCCAGGCGAAAAGCTCGAATGGAAAATACTTCTCGTAATGCCTGTATTCGGCAAGGCGCTCGGTGTCGATTATCAGTTCCTCATCGGCGAAAACTCGCCGGAGGTGCGCCATGAGCTGATGCTGCTCGGCGCATGCCCTGACCTTTCCAGTCTCGACCATGCGCATGTAGGTCGTGATCTCGGGACAGTTGATGCGCTTATGCCGCCGCGCTCGTGCGCTAGAACTCACCCTCGCCGTCATCCTCACGGCGCTCGGGGACTACGAGCTTGCAACGCGCGGTCACGGTGAGACCGAGCGAGGATGCGCACGCCTGCGCCTGCTTAAAGGCGCGGTCCTGGGCGATCTGCAAGTTCTTGATGTTGAGCGGGTCGTGCTCTTCCATCAGATCTGAGGTATATCGCTCGTACAGCGATTCGGATACGACATATCGCGCGAGGCAGTCGGCATCGGGTTGCCCGAAATTGTCGGGCATGAGCGCCGACAACATCTCGGCGTAGCGATTGAACTCGTCCCTGATCTCAGGCCACTTGTCGAGGTAGCCCGGCGGCGACACGCCGCGCAGCGCGACCGGCACGACCGACTCGGTCGCCTTGCGGCGCTCCTTCTCAGCCTTGGTCAGATGCGACTTGCCGCGCGCGGTCAGCACGTCGACCGGCTGCTTGTTTCGTCCGGCCATCCGCACACCCCCTATCGCTGATTTTCAAAAACGGAATTTAAAATCCTCTGTCCTATACACCCCCCCGTTGTTCGCCCCCTACGGAATTAGGGGCTATGGGGAGCTGGGGGCCTGCTATGCGTCAGTCCCAGCGCTCCTTGGTCACGGGCTTACCCTTGGGCTTGTGCCGCGGACCGTCGAAGCGGCCATGAGCGGCGTTGTGACACGAGTTACACAGAGGATGCAGCACCTCGCGCCTCATCCCATCAGGCAGCTCGACATAACGAGTGAGCGCCATGCCAGGATGGGAATGCACGTGATACTCATGGTGCACTGTGTCGGCTCTCACGTAGATGCCGTGGTCCGCGCACTCCTCGCACTCAAAGCCGTGGTCCTCAAGGACCTCATGCCTCAGTGCTTTCCACTCAGGCGAGTTGTAAAAGACATAGATCTTGTCATCGGCATAGAGCTCGCGAATCCATGACGCGAGCGGCCTGTCGCTCGGGACATGCACGGCGCACCTCTAAGACAAAAGAAAAGGACCGATGGCTGCTGTTACCCATCGGTCCCTCAACTACCACGATCCTCACCAGCGCGCCCCCGCGCTGTGGTTGCGCATCGAGCAGGGTCAGACTGTCTCAATGCGCGAATCGCAATGATATCTATAACACTGCGAAGCGCAGTCATACCGGCTCACATCGGCTCAATGTGGCTCACATCGGCTCAACTTTTGAGATAGTCGGCGTTGAGCCCGATGCTGCCGGACATGGCGCCGAGACCCACGCCGTCGATTGCATGGCGCAGGCCGATGCTGTCGATGGTGTCTAGAGCCATCATCGCCCGGCGCTTGGCAGTCGCAGGCGAGACGTGGCACACGGCACCGCATGACACCCACGTCTCGGCGTTCAGATAGCGCCAGAACAGCACATCGGCGTATTCGCTACCAAGTACCGCAGAGACTCCTTCTCGTCCGTTCCTGCCGTAAATGAGAGCCGCACAGAGGTTAAGGAGCTTGGTGTCCTCAGCGAGACGGGCACGCATCATCGATTCGTAGTCGACGATAGCGATTGACGCAGCCGTGCCGTTGACGTCCTTGGTGGCGCCGCGCCCGCCTCCGGAGATTGATGACGAGCCGCCGAGTGTGCGGTGGCGCATGCGCTCAAGCTGCTTTGCCGCATGGTCGCGCTCGATGGCGGCGCTACGTGCGGCCTCGAACAACTCGCGAGCATCCTTGAAATCGTCTAGCACAGCCCGACTCCTTTGCGAATATCGCGGGTTTTCAACAGCTCAAAAAAGTTTTCAACAGAGAAAGAACCAAAGAGAGGACTTCCTTGTGAAGTTGACTCCCGACGCCCGGCACGTCTCGTTAATAACGAGCCGTGCGTCGGCGTTTCTTTTATTTTATTATATTTTATTTTATTACAAGCAACGCTTAAGCGTTGCTTTAGCTTTGCTTTGTTGAAAGTTTCAGCAGGTAGATTAGGCATTTTCACTCCCCTCTTTTCGCGATTTGCCACCGACTGCTGCACTGGCTCTGCGCTTGCCGAAGTACAGTGCCGACTCGTCCACTACAGGCGATTTTATTGCACCGTCCCCGAACATCTGTATGAGTCCACATTCGGACAGATCCTTGAGGAATTGTCCCAGGGCGCTCAGGTTATCGCCAAACCAGAGCTCGTCTGCCAAGAGGTACTGGCTCTCGGTATCGAGCACGTCGATGACGTGGCCCTCCTCGGCGGCAAAGCGCTCAAGCAGGCGCATGAACCTGCCGTAGCCGTCCGGCCCACATCGCCTGATGAAGCGACGGCAGGCGGTCGAGTCGGCGAGATGCGCTTCGTGTGTGAAATACTTGAGCGGAGCGGCGGCGGCAGCTTCTATCTCAGCCTGTGTGACCTTTCTCCTTGCCATCGGGCAATCTCCTAGTCCTTACGTTTTCTTTCCTCTAGATCGGCGTGCCTCTTTGCTCCCCATTTCGGATGGATGGCGATGCATTCGGGACAACGCTTTTGGTTTTTGGCGCGAGCGGGAAACTGCTTGCCGCAGACACAGCAGGTGACAAGCAGTTTTACAGTGCGCTCACCGTGTGCCTTGAGTCCTTGCGCACGGCACTCGGGGCACGTCTTTCGGTAACGGTTCTGATAGTCGGCACCTTTGCTCGGGTCCGGCAGGAATGTCTTGCCGCAGACGCCGCATGTCCTCGGCACCGACAGCTCGGCCTTGTGGATGCCGGATGCGAGCTCGCACAGCGCCACGCATTGCCTGAGCGATTCGGCATCGTGCCAGTCAGGTGTGTCGGTTGAGTTGATGCGAGCCATCAGGCGATGCGGTACGGCGACGAGGTTTTCAGGCTGGCAGTTGAATGGGTTCTTGTCCGCACAGACGATGTCGTATCCATCGGGAATCGAGCCATGCACCTCTCGGTAGACGATGTAGTGCTTGAACTCCCAATTGTCTTTTGACATCGGTACAACCGGTTCTTCGCGCACCTTGACCAAGATCCCCCCCCCTGGTGCGCCGCTCGAAGCCGATGGGCTTCCGCGGCCTGCCGCCGCCAGGGCGACGAGGCCGCATCTGCCGACCGTTGTTCGCGCGCCACACGTTGACCTGACCGCGCGACAGCGGAAAGCCAAACTCGGCCTCGAATTGCTCTGACAGCGCCGGTACGGCCTGACCAATATCGTGCTCGTTCATCCAGGCGTTGTAGGCGGGCTCGCGCGCCCAGATGATGCGCTTGGTCATGGTGTCGGGCGCTTTATCGCGCGAATGCCTGAGCCCGAGCTTATAGGCCTTTTGCGCGAGCGCGCCGGCAGTCGGGCGCCGCCCGAAACGCTTCTCAAATTGGTCGAGCAGATGCGGAACATGTTCCTTGGCATAGTTCTCGCGAATCCACTCGATCTCTTCGTCGGTCCAGACTCGACCTCCCATTAGAGCAGTCCCTTGGGGATTGTTGCTGTGGCACCGAGCTGATGCTTGAGCTTGATGACGTCGGCGGTCAGGTGTCCCGAGTCGATGATGGTCTCGGCGATATCCTTGACCGCCTTGGCGCGCTCGATCTCAGCCTTGAGCGCATCGGTGTCGGATGGGTCGATACTTTCAAGGCGCTCGAGCTGACGGAAAAGGGGCGCGTTGATGTCCATTGACATGATTTCTGTCCTATCTCGTGGTGTTGATGCTTAGAGGTGCTTGATGGAGCGGTTGCCGTAGACGAGCGAGCACCAGTCCTCGCCTCGGCGCTCTTGGTAGTCCTCGCATATGGTGGTGTCGCGGACGGCGCGGAGATACGGATCTGGATGCTTGCACCAAGACCTGTCGTATCTCTCGCGCCACCAACGGCAGGTCTCGCAGCAGGGAGCAGGCACGGGCATTACCGGTTTTTCGACCAGTCGCGGAAGCGCTCGATGCAGTCGATGGCCTTGTTGAGGTCGCCCTTGCAATCGCCCTTGTATGCCCAGCGCCAGAGATATTTGAAGGAATTCGCCCACCAGAAAATGACCATCGGCGGCATCGCCATACGGGTCGCCCTGGCGAGCATAGCCGCAAGCGCCATGTCGCAGGTGATGAAGCCGTCGCCGCGGTAGTGCTCGGGAATGCTCTCAAGCCGTTCTTCGTTCCTGTGGTCGATGCTCTCGATGACGCCGTTGATGGTCGTAACCCAGGAGCGCATGGCGCACTCGGGTACGGACACGTTGCCATCCGAGCGGTCCTCGGCCTCGTCGACGAAGTTGAGGTAGGAATTGATGCCACCGAGCGCGCACTTGAGAGTATCGCGCTCGGTCTTGGTAATGAATCTAGGCACGGTCGGGCTCCTTGTATTTCTCGCAGGTATGGGACGGGTTTACGCTCATGACGGACTTGTCGACCGAACAGTAGAGGTTGCCCGGACTGTCGGGATTGGCGGGCGGCGTGAAGGTGTACGGCGCAGCAAAACGGCACATAGAGCACGTCTTTGGCGCCTCGGTCTCGGTGATTTTCTCGTCACTCATCGGCGTTTGCCTTTCTTCTTGGGGCTCTTGGTATTTCGGCGCGATCGCTTGAGCGCCCTCTCTCGCGCGCGGTTGGCCTTGCGCTCGGCATTCACGGCATCTTCGGTAATCTCTCGCCAATCGTCATCGCTGCGGTTGAGCATGGCGAAGAATGCGGCAGGGTCAACGGGCGTGTAGGTGGCGCGCAGCGGCAGTGGTGTCGCGGACATGCTCGCAATCCTGTCGGCAGCTGAGTCCATCGTGTGACCGAGCGCAAGCGCATCATCGTACACGCGCTCGACCGCATCGATGAAATCAGGCCCAATCGGCAAGATAAGCTCGCCTTTGTCGAGCCAAATGGATCCACTGAAAACGCCATCGCGCCTAAACCGCTCGACGAGGCGCATGCTCAGCTCCCGTGCGCTCATGATGCGCTCCGTCACTCGTAGCCCTCATCATCGCCGCGCGATTTGGCGTTCACGAGCAAAAGGGCGACCGCGGCGAATCCAATGGCGAATGCCGTGATTATGACCGGCACGTACCAGAGGAATGCCAGGTGCGCGAAATAGCAGACCACGGCGGTGATGACCGTGATGGCGATGAGCATGACGATCGAGCCGAGCAGCGCAGCCAGGATGCACAGCAGCTTGGCAAGGCGCTCGAAGTTGCGACGGCACTCGGGGCGCATTAGCGCTCACCTCCCAGGGCGATGACCTGAGCGCGGCGATGCTTGGACAGGCCACCGACGCGGCGGTTGTCGGCGATGGAGTTGGCAAGCATGAACTCCCTGGCTCGGTTGGGTCCGATGCCGGGGATTGCGCGGATGAACTCGAAAACCTTCATGCGCCGCATCACGGGCAGCTCGATTGCCGCGGCAACGGAGAGATTCCCTTCCTTCATCTCGCGCTTGAGGCGCATCCTCGTCCTGCGCGTCTCGATTGCTTTCTGCGATGCGGCGGAGCGCTCCTCTTTGGTCAGCAGCGGGATCGGGTTGGGTATGCCTTTGCCCATCTCGTCCATCTCGGTAAGTGCGTCGATTTCGGCATCCGACAGCTCGTCGAACTCGTCCATTTCGTCCTCTTTCTGGGTATAAGCAAATAACTCGTTCTTATTTGCTTGGTGGTTGTTAATTAACGTGTTTTTCGTATGTCTAACTGGGGTTTTCCAGATTGTTGAATTGTTGAAAACTAGTCCATTGCAACTCCATTGCAACCGCTATTTCGGGCTGTTTTGGGAGTTTTCAACAGCCTTGTCCCATGCCTTGAGGCCGTCACTGAGTTTGCTCTCCGCCTGCTCCAACTTGACTATGAGCGCCGTATAGGACAACACATCGTCCTGATGGACGGCAGATAGCTTTCGGTACATAACTATTAGGTCGTTCTCTTTCTTGGTGAGCTGTGCGGGCTTCAACTAAACACCTCCTTGAATCGCCTTGTAGAACGTCTCTGCCGCCGCCATGTCGCGGCCTTGCAGCATGTGACCGTAGATTCGGATCGTGATTGCCGGTGACGAATGCCCAAGGCGCTCGCTGAGCGTCACCACGTCGATGCCGTGCGCCAAACACCAGCTGGCATGCGTGTGGCGCAGTGTGTGGAATGTCGCCTGTCGGTCGAGGTCGAGCTTTTCGACCAAACGTTTGAACCAGCTGCTCAGGGTCGATGGTCTCGCCCACGTGCCGTCGATGCTCGCGATGCCCATGTCTCGGGCGCTGCCCTTCTGGGTCTCGTGCCAAGCCATGAATCTCGCGATGACCTCAAGCTCCTCAGGGACGAGGGATATGTTTCGCCTTGAGGTCGAGCTCTTGGGCTTCTCCTTGCGGTAAGGGGCCTCGTTGCCCGGCTCAACCACCGTGCCGCCGATGTGGATATATCCGCGCTTTTGGTACACGTCCTTGGGTCGCACGGCGCAGACTTCGCCGCAGCGCGCGCCGGTGTGGAGCGCAAGCCAGGCTGCAAAGGCGTTACGGCGCTCGATATCGCCCACCTCCACCTCAAAGCTAACGATCGGGTCGAGGTAGGCGTTGAGGATTGCTACATCGTCCTCCTCAAGCGCGATCGCCTCGTCCTGGTCTCGGTATGGCTTGACGGCGGCGAGCAGCGGGTTGGTCTCAACGAGCCCAACACTCACGAAGTAGCGGTAAGCGCCTCGAAGGAATTGATAGACCGCATTGACAGTGTTTGGGCTCAGCTGCTTTCCGTCGCGCGAGCCGTGGCGCAGCAGCACTCCGTTGAACCGGGTGAAGTCGAGAGCCGTGAGCTCGTCGGCACGCTTGCCGCGCAGAAACCGGGTGATGTAGCAGCGCAGAAATTGGCGCCACTGCTTCACCGAGTTGGGGCTCGCGCCGTTGAGCTCACGCATCTCGATATAGTCGGCGAGCATGTCGGTGAGCACCGTGGAGCGCACGCGACCGTCCGCCGTGAGGTCCGATGCCCAGATCGCCGCAGCAACTCGAGCATCGGCCTCACTGGTTGCCTCAGGGAAAGAGCGGTAAGCCTGAATCTTCTTGCCCTTGGAGTCCTTGCCAAGATATATTCGGCTGTACCAGACACCGCGCGAGTCCTGCTTGACTGGGACCGTTGCAGCCATGGTCAGTCCTCGGGCTTGGGGGCAGTCGTGCCCCTGATCAGAATGCTCGCCAAGCAGACCAGCGGGTCGACCTCACTATTGCTAAGGTCGATATTCTTTTTGCTGAGGTTGACAAGCGCGTCACATGTCTCGGCGATCAGGCTGTAGCACATGCCGCACGTCACGGCAGCGGCAGCGTCTTTCAGCGGCGGTAGATTGTCTGCCGAAAAATCCCTCGCGGCGACGGCAATCGTATTGCAGTTCGAGATAAAGAGGTCGCTACTGGCAGTCATCATCGCTCACCTCGATTTGACCGACGCGCAGACCGCGGATGATTGTCGGGATAGTCTCAATGTCGAGCGACTGGTCGCGATTCATATTCTCAATTGAGGCCTTGAAGGTATTCTCGATAATGTCGCAGACGAGCTCGCGCGCATCGTGCGGGGCATCACCCATCTCCATGCCTGCGATCTCCTTGCAGAGAGCATCGCAGGTCGAGGTGACGGCATAGGCGATCTCGGGATACTTTACCGGCGTGCCGTCCTCAGCCTTGATTGACGGCATGCACAGGCAGGCATCGGCACCGACCGTGAGAATCAGTCCCAGGATATAGTCGGTCGTGAGAGTCATAATTTGATAACTCCTTTGTTTGTGTTTGCCGGAATGGGAACGTTTGTTCCCATGACCTGAACAATTTCTGCCGGACTGTCGACCGGCACGATCTTGATATGGACGCCGGGGTTTTGCCTGTCGATGGCGACCATGGGTATAACGGTCAGCCACTTTTGCGAATCGTCCACGATGGCGCCGGCTCCCACGCTCTTGCTGCCGCGCGGGCGGCTCAGGCCGTCGAGCACCCATTTGAGACCGCCGTAAACATTGGGAATGTCTCGGCGGCGGTCGCGCTCGATGAATGTGACGTAGACGAGACAATGGGTCTCAGGCGGTCTCCAAGCCGCCTGCCGCATGGCGAGCGATGCATAATCGGCAACTAGAGTCACGTTCTCACGCTCACGCGCGGCACCGGTATAGCGGGACGTGTTGACGGCCTTTATGTACTCATTCCAGCCGTCAACGTGAGTACGCTCGCCTTTGGGACTGAGCCGGTTTGACGGCACAAAGAACTCGAGTGGCCTCATACGAATCGCGATCCGCAGCACGAGCAATAGACATCGTCGCAAGAGACCTCTTGGTTGCACTCGCTACACGTGAAAATCACTGTATCGTTGACAAAATCTTTCATCATGTCCTTGCTCGCCGTGCGCTCGGGCCTGTAGACCTTTCCGCTGGTAACTTTGATAAAGTCAGGGTCGCGCGCACAATCGATTTCAATTGAAAGCTCAGTATCGTCCAGCGCCTGCTTAATCTCGTCATCCGTCATTCCCATACTCCAATCGCTCGCTTGATTCGCTCGGCTATCAGGGCGCAGCTCGCGCCGGTCGCCACGGGATCAGGAATGTCCCCGAGCGCCGACAGGTCGCCCACGAGCTTTTCAAGCGCATCGAGGTCGGCTTTTACGTAGCTCGCGCCCTCGTACTGGATGATGTCGGGCGAGCCGCCGTCAAATGCAAGCCCGGAGATGGACAGCGCTGTTGTTGCACGATTTGGAGGCATTCTTTTAATCGCAATGCGACCGTTATCGACCTCTTTGTAGCCAGAGCCGGTGGAGTCGACATAGACCTTGTCTTTGTAGAGAATCACGCTTGGGCTGTCGGTGTCGCCGTCGAGTGTCGGTAGCGACAGAATGTTCTTTCTACGCTCCATAGATCTTGTCCTCCAAGGCATTGACTCGGCGCTTGAGCGTGTCGATCTCGCCGCGCATCTTGATAATTCGGTACCTGCTCGTCTCGACAATCGCGTAAATCGGCTCGAGGGTCTTTTTGAGCACGATGAGGAAAACCATTGCCGTCACTGCCGCCGCCGCACTCACGACTGAGCAGATCATTGAGAGCACACCTGCCGGCACACCCAGATAAAGCGCAATCACGACCAAAACGGCAATCGTCGCGAATGCGAATGCGAAGCTGTCAACAACTAAAGATTTCATCTATCTCCTATCCCCACCACTCGCGCATCGGCGGTGATGGATGCTTGTGATTGGGCCAATCGGACTCTTGCACGGTCGGCATCGTGTCGTTGCCTGTCAGGTGAAGGAAAAGATTGACGATGCCAAAATCGGTCTCGACTGGCTTTTCGCTCTTAAATGGGGCTCGTCGAGCCGTCGTTTTTGGGAAATGCGTACTCACTGAAAATCCCTTCCGCACCGATGACCTGGACGGCATTTACGTGAACGCATCGCACGTCTCCAGTCTCAAACATCACGATCGCTCGCGGGTGAGACTCTTGTCCTGCCGGAAAGCCGTTGATAAGAGGCGAGGCCGGATGGGTCCAGGCCTCAACCGCGAAGTCAATGAGCAGCGCCCGCGCCTTTTCGCCCGGCATCTCGCTCACGTAACATGGAGTCAGTTGGTTATTCATAATCAGTCCCCTAAAATGTTTTGCCTGATGAAAGCGGTGGTCCGCTCAGCGAATGTCCAGGCATCTGATACCACGGTCTGTCGCTGACTGCCGGGACATGCCCTCGCGTATTTCGTGGCTCTAAAATCGAATCATCGATAACAGCATTGATTTCTGTGATAAAAGAGCCAGAGTAGTCTCTGTAGCCAAAGCCTGAATTGCAAAGACTTTGGCGCGACTCGCGAGCGCATGCGCACTTCTTGGCATCGTCCTGATTGGCGAATGCAATGACAGGCTCATTCCAGGCGTCCTCCCACTCGCCCCCGCAGTCATTGACGAGATAGAGCTTGACCTTGCGTTTGCCTGTCGGCTTGGCGTGCCGACCGCTGTATGGGTCGATAAGCTCGGCGAGTCGATAGACAGAATCCGCTGTGAACCAAGGGTTGTAATCAGAGTCAAGGCCAAGCACGCGCTCGACCTCATCTGGGCAAATCAGGTCGAATTGATCAGATTTCTTAACATTCAGAATGCGCAAGTTCTCAGCCACCATATGGCGCAAAGCATTGCTAATCATCAGCTTCACCGACTCGATCGCCACAAGAGCTAATGAGATCAGCCAACTGATAGACGGACTCTGCTGTGTACAAGCAATCACCATCAGTTTCAAGACCGAGAACGTCTTCGACATCGCCCCGATAAATCATGTCGAAAGAGTCTGATTCTCTGACCGGCAAAATCCGCAAGCACTCAGCGAGCACATGGCGCGACGACCCGTTAATCATCTTGACGCTCTCCACTTTCACACTGCTCGTATCGGTAATCATTTCGCCCTCCTATTCCATGCTTCGACAGCACGTTCTTTCGTTTCGTATGCCGGAAGCGGCACGGCCTGCATATGACAGCGTTCATTGCCACAGCATTTCACCGAATAGCCTGACCAGACCTTATAAAGCTCAGCACTGCCTCCGCAGAACGGGCATGGCTTAAGCTTAATTTCGCTCATTCGTCCACCACCGCCCTGCTCGTGACTAAGCATCTTTGTCCTCCTCGTACTCGCAAAATCGGGTGCCACGGACGTTTTCGAGCAGAGCGTATACATGGTTCGTACAGTTCAGCCTGTTGGTATGCTCAAGGTATCTAGCAGAGGTGCATCTTGGTTCGCCGTGATAGCCAACGCATTTGGCACACGTGGCACAAGTGGGAATCCTGAGCCTGCGATGATTGATAATCATGCGCTTAATCGGATTAGTCATCAGCACTCCTTTCTAGCCACACAGAGACACTCCTTACTAACTATCTGCCTCTCACCTAAAAACTCCGCTCCGCATTCCGGGCAAAACTTAGGTACGAATGCCCCCATGTCTCCAAAGCCGATGTACTCCCAAAGCCGACCGTGCCATCCACAATCAGAGCATTCGAAAAAGCCGTCTTGCATCGGCTGAGTCGGGTTGAACGGGTCCGGCTGGTGCTTAACCAGGTCTTTGCAAGCTGGCACGTCTATGAGATCAGCGATGTAGTCATAAGGGCATTCCCACGGATTGAGGCACTCGGGATAATCGATATCCAGCACCTCAAACAGTTCTTCGACAGACCAGTTAGGCTCGGAGCCGTCTGGATGCAGCAGCGAACATTCAATCAAGTCAAACTTTTCGCGCAGCTTACTCGCAATCCTGCGGCGCACATCATTCATCATCTGTCACCACCTCTGCACCGCAGTAGGGACAGAATCGGAATGGAATCTCAACCTGAGTATCTTTGCCAAAGGAGTGCGCCATAAACGGTCTGCGCGTGAATGTCTGACCGCAATTCGAGCAGGCGTAACCGATCCGCTCGGGTGTGCCATAAAAGGTGCAGGTGGGACGGTCAATCAAATCGGCCAGGCGATAGAAAAGCGCACCACTCTCGCCGCATTTGACTGCTCTGGTAATCTCCAACAGATAGACTGCCGCCGCGAACAGTTTGCCCTGCGGAGGCTTCTCGTTGTCCATCTCCTTGCGGCGATGGCGCAACCTTGCGGCGATCTCACGGCGCTCATTATCGGCAATCGCTTGTCGAGCGCCAGTATTCTCACTGCTGGCGCTGCTCGGACGCTGTTTGTATTTCTCGCACGCACCGTGTTCCAGGCTTCCAATGCAGAATCCGTCGAGCTTGCAGATGCTGCCGTCGAGCCTGGCACATGTCGCGCAGGTCTTTTTGTTTTCATTGTTAGTCATTGACGAGCTTCTTTCCACAGAACATGCAGTACCTGATGTGCTCGATGTGCCCCAACGCTGTTACGTTGGCGGTCATGCTGTCACAAATCGACGTGCCGTCAGAAATACTGAGCTCTGTATCGGTATCGATTTCGACCTTGACCGTCGGCTCGCCATCGTAGCCGCGCATCATGGTCATAGTCCCAATTGGTGCCGCGAAGTAATCGCGATGCGGAATGTTGTACACAGGTGCGACTTTTGGTCCGTCGCAGAAAAAGCAGCTCATTCGATACCACCTTGCAATTTGCATCCGCAATCAGGACAGTACGTTGCATCACTCATGTACAGCGCGGCGCACATACACTCAGAGCAGGCCGTGCGACCGTCTTTATCTACGATGAGGTGGCCTGTCCGCTCTCTCATCCACCTACTGCCGTCACCGTCGAGCACGACAACGTCAGCGGTCGAGCGATATGGAAGATGCTGCTCACTAGCGCTAGTCATTGACAATCTCCACTCCACAGTAGGGGCAATACTCAAACCGAATTTCGTTGGGCCACTCGCCGCCGCATTTCTCGCAAATGAAAGAGTTGTCGTCGTACATGATGTTGCAAGTGAGTGGCGGGTCAATCAGGTCGGCAAGGCGGTGCATTACGCCACGCCAACTCGAATCCTCGGCGTCTGTAATCCTGGCGAGCGTGCGTTGCAAGCTCTCGCCATCCAGCGAGTCGTTTGCCTTACGTCGCAATTCGCCGGCGATCGCCCTTCTGTCATTCGTCGGCATTGATGATCCTCTTTCCACAGTGGGGGCAATTTATTGGCAAGCAGCCCATGACTTCGCAGAACACTCCGGCAAGCTCAGACCAAGTCAGATCTGGATTCCTGCGCATCGCATTGGCAATCGCAGTTGCAACAGGCTGCTCATCAAGCATTCTTTTAACGACAGGGCGAAGCTGGAGCTTTAATTCCTTGCGCTCTTTCTCGGTAAGGACCATCAGACCTCACCTCGAATCGAGTAGTTATACAGGTGACGGTCGTAGCTAATTCCAAGCTGCCTTACAATCTCATCAATTGAATTGGAGAATGGCATTCTCTTGACGCTCGCGACTTGCTCGGTCACATCAGCTATGTCCTTTGACAGGTCATAGCGATACACAAAGCAAAAGGCCGAGCGCCACCTTATGTCTGCGGCGTCCTTGCTCTCGAAATGCTTGATCAGGTAGGCATCGCCGCGCTTGTTAGCCAAAATAGCTTCGCGATAAATGCCCATGCCCTCCTCGATGACCTCGATTGAGGTGACCTTGAAAACGCTATCTTTTTCGGCGTAGAAACAAAAACCATCGCCTTTGCAGGTCACTCTCACTTCTCTCCCGAAGCGATTGCAACCGTTGCAGAGGTATTTATTTGCTAATGTGCGCATCGTGTAGGTCTCGTACTTGCACGAGCCTGGTATGCAATCCTCACTCATTTCGCTACCTCCTTGCTTGCTTTCCATTGCTCGAATTCCTTACGGGTCTCGTCATTGGCAAACCACTCGGCCAGCTCGCGCTTGAAGCGCTCGGCGAATTCATCAGTGCTCATAATGTCCCTCGCAAAGCTCGAGCTCGTGGCGCATCATGAGCCAAAAGGCGAGCATGATTGCACCGATCATGACAAAGATGAGCGCCATGTTGAGCACGGGCGGCAGGCTGTCGATGAAGGTACAGACCGGTTCGACCATGAGCATGAGTGCAAAGAAAGCAGCGGATGTTACAATTGCTTTGGTCATTTTGCTTACCAGCTTTCCTTTGACCGCGGCCTGGTGGTGTTGCAGCACTACTAGGCCATTTCTTTTATGGATGATCGCCACACCGTGTGACACGGCATCAGGTTGACTACCGGATGAAAGGAGCGATCCGGCTTGCCGTTGAGCCACCTTGCGATTGGCCTGCCATGGCACACGTACTAACCACTGCCAAAAGGTCGTGTCACGCGGTGTGGCGATCAGGTAGCGAGCTAAGCCGCCTCGTCCTCAAGGTCGCTTAATTCACATCCAACAATTTCAGCGACCGAGCAGACCTCCCTCCAACGCCAAGACGTTTTCCCACGCAATTTGTTGTTGAGGGATGTTGTTGAAATGTTGAGCATGTTTGCGAGCGACTTCTTGCTATTGCCGGTCTTTTGAAGCCACACAGCAATCTTTTCAGCAATCCTATCCATGTTCTCACCTCCCAGAGTGTCGTATTGGACACTACATAGTGTAGTGTCGTATTGGACACTTTTCAATAAGAAAATTGTCGTATTGGCAACTTTTTTGTTCGGCGCTAAAATATATCTAGGCAAAGGAGGTCTCGGATGTCATTCGCAAAAGCTCTCGATAGAGCTCTTAAGATAAAGGGATTGAAGCCTGCTGATATCGTTAGCGAAGAGGTGAGCGCATCG
This sequence comes from Collinsella sp. TF10-11AT, assembly GCF_003437565.1. Classification (NCBI taxonomy): domain Bacteria; kingdom Bacillati; phylum Actinomycetota; class Coriobacteriia; order Coriobacteriales; family Coriobacteriaceae; genus Collinsella; species Collinsella sp. TF10-11AT. Next base: position 19,948 of record NZ_QSQW01000006.1, on the reverse strand, counting down.
TATATATCAAAGCTTCTCTTAGGACGAATAGCTGACCCAACTTGGCAAAAGGCTCTGACGATGATTAAAGCTCTCGGCATGACCGTTGATGAATTCAGTGAGCTTGAAGCTCGATTAGAAGGTGAACCAAATAAATCATGTCTTTTGGGAAAACACTGAAACACGTGCTGGATGAGCGGGGTTTGCGCGCAATTGATCTCGCAGATGAGAGCCTGTCGACGCAGTACCTCTCAAAACTGATTACCGGCCGTACAAAAAGCCCTACATGGGATAAAGCTCTAAACATCATCGAAAAGCTTGGTATGACACCATCAGAATTCAGATCGCTTGAGATCAAATATGACGGTATGGAGCATCATAAAAGAAAAGCCCACTGAGTGGTCAAGACTCAGCAGGCTTTAGTCCAGTCCCAAACGGCAGAACGGACAATCACATTATGTCAGAAAAAGCGGTGATTTACGCGAGATTTAGCTCAGATAAGCAGCGCGAGGAATCGATTGAGGACCAAGTGCGCGTCTGTGCCCAATTCGCGGCATCCAAGGGCTTTGAGATTGTAAAGACCTATACGGACGAGGCGCGATCCGGTACCAATGCAGTCGGGCGCCCTGGGTTTCAAAAAATGATTCTCGATGCCCAGGCACAGCGCTGGACGAAGGTAATCGTCTACAAAACCGACCGTTTTGCACGCTCACGCTACGATTCCGCCGTCTATAAGGCGAAACTGCGTAAGTGCGGCGTGGAGATCGTAACCGCCGCCGAATCGGTGCCGGACGGTCCCGACGGCATCATCCTCGAATCTGTGCTTGAGGGAATGGCCGAATACTACAGCGCCAACCTCGCGCAAAACGTCAAGCGCGGGATGGAAGGAAACGCTCTCAAATGCAAGCACAACGGCGTCTCAATCTTTGGGTATGACCGTGGCGCAGATGGATACTATGCCGTCAACGAGCATGAGGCAGCAGGCGTGCGCATGGCCTTTGACATGTGCGCTGCCGGCGAGACAAAAGCCGAGATCATGCGCAGGCTCAACGGCCTTGGCTATAAGACCGTCACCGGCAGGCCGTTTAGCAACGAAGCGGTGAGCAGGCTGCTCAACTGTGAACGCTACATCGGCACCTACACCTGGGGCGATTTCAGGAAAGAAAACGGCATGCCGTCCATCATCAATCGCGACCTTTGGGACAGCGCTCATGCGCACATGGCGTCCAGAGGTCGCAAAAGGCGAGGCAAGATGAATGCTGAGTATCTGTTGTCGGGGAAGATTTATGACGCCGACGGCAATCAATTCGAGAGCGATTGCGGATATGGCGAGAACGGCAAGCAGTATCACTACTACCGCTGCCGTAAAACCAAGGTGTCGATGCGCCGTGACGAGGTTGAGGACAAGGTGATCGGCGCATGCGCGCGCCTGCTAAAGGAGAATCCAGATCTGGACGAGCGTATAGTCGACATGGTACTCGCGCGCCAGGACAAAGACGCCGAGCAGGAGATTACCGCGCGTGAAGCCCTGAGACGCCGAATAACGGACGTTGAGCGTGAGATTGATAACGCTATCGACCTTGCCTGCAAGCTCGGCTCTACGGACCGAATGGCGGTCAAAATCAACGGATTGCAAGACGAGCTCATGGCGCTCAAGGCCGAGCTCGATGAGATTAAGCGCGGAGCGCCGCTCATCGACCGAGACATGATCCTCTTTGCGCTCTACAAGATGCGCCAATCGGATGGTCCCCGCGGGATGGTCGCCGCTTTCGTCGACCGAGTGACGGTCAACGAGGACGGGAGCCTGCTGGTACAGTTCATTTTGTGCCGTTCTACCAGTGAAAACAAAAAACCCGAACCCTCCAATGGAGAGTTCGGGAAAATCAGCTGTGGTAGCCCGTACCAGATTCGAACTGGTGATCTCCGCCTTGAGAGGGCGGCGTCCTAAACCGCTAGACGAACGGGCCATATGTAGCAAATGCAATGGCTGGGATGGAGGGAGTCGAACCCCCATTGACGGAACCAGAATCCGCTGTCCTGCCATTAGACGACATCCCAATGACTGCATCGCTGCGCTCGGCTGTGCCTTTGCGCAAGAAAGAAATATACGGGAAGTCCCGCCGTGACGCAAGCCCTAATTTTGACTTTTTTGAAATTCAGCCAAATACGGCCGACACGTGAAGGACCTGTGAAGTCGACCGCTGCACACGAAGGGCAAAACGCCGCGAGCGGTAGCCGTCAACCGTTGGCAGATTCTACCGCGAAAACGATAGCACCAGGCAACACAATCGAAGTATCAATGATCACGTAGATATCGAGGCGCCATGGACGAAGAGCTTGATTACCTATGGGAGACCCTGGGCCTCGAGATCACTGCTGACCTTTGGCCCGAACGGGACAAAATCCATCCCACCCTGCGCCCCGCCATCACGGTGATGCAGGCAAAATACCGCCGTGCATCCTTTTTGATCATGCGGATGTCATGGCACGCGGGACTCCCCGACCTTAAGCGAATCCAGGCAAGCCTCGTCGAGCTGTCCGGTATGCCGACTGTCATATCCGAGGCGCACCTGGAGCAGCGCCAACGCGAGCGACTGCAACAGCAGCGGATTCCCTTTATCTGCCCCGGTGTTCAGGCATATCTGCCCTTTATGGACGAGGAGTACTGGAGCGGCAAGCCCAACAAGCACGTAAAGGTCTACGGTCCGCACGAATGGGCACAGCTCAAGGATTGAGCCGAGCGAGCCCTCCGATGGAAAACACGTCCCACCCCGAGCGCTCAAAACGGGTCGCACTTTCCGCAGCCGCTACAGCAGCGCCTCGGTCCAAGCTGCTTCCCTAAAGCCGGGAATCGCAAAGTCGTCGCCCACCAACAGCGGACGCTTGACCAGCATGCCGTCGGTCGCCAGCAGCTCGTAGCACTCCCGATCCGTCATGCCCGCATCTAGACGCGCCTTCAGGCCCAGCTCTCGATATTTCATGCCCGACGAATTAAAGAAGCGCCGCACCGGCAGTCCCGAACGAGCAATCCAGGTCGCAAGCTCATCAGCCGTGGGATTGTCCAAAACGATATCGCGGTCGATATACTCTACCCCGTGTTCGTCCAGCCATGCCTTGGCCTTCTTACAGGTCGAGCACTTGGGATATTCAACAAACAGTACGGTCATGGGATTTCCTTTCTTAGAGAAAACAGGTGTCCGGAAAACTGCACATCGACGACCACTCGCGATTGCAGCCGTTATTGTAGCCAATGTCGAAGCATAGGCAGTCGCGATGTCTCGTCTTAAGGCTAGCGCCTCGCATGGGCGCCGATCGGCCGAGTCGCATAGCGCACCAACGCCGCTGCCAGCAATACCAACAGCATGGCGGTGACATAGCCCGCAGCATCGAATCCTAAATCGATAACGTCGAAATGCCTGCCGGGAACAAAGATCTTATGTACCTGATCGCCAACGGAGCAGACGGCGCAAAAGAGCAACACGGGCACGCAACGGGAGCATACGCTCCAAGGACGCCTGGAAAAGCAAACCACGACCACCGAGGCGAACAATCCGACGAAGAAAAACTCTACGGTATGGGCAACGCGACGGACGTTCGTGCCCACCCACATGCGAATGGAAGCAAGTCGGCCAGACCGGACATTCGAAGCAGCCGAATCGGTGCCCCCGGTCATCCCGTTCTCGGTCTGAGCTTCACCCGCGACATCGGCAGCCTGAACGCCCGTAGCCTGACCCTCCACCACGCGCGCGGTGGACTCGCTCAGCAACGACGTCTCCACCGCATTTTGCTCCGTCAGCACCCAGATGCCCGCCAGCGTTGCAGCGAACAGAATGATCGCGGTCCATCCGATTATTTGTTTTACGCGCGCCAAGGGCCTACCTCCTTTTTTGAATATCAGCGAGTGTAGCCCCAAATGGCATCGTCACCGTATCAAAATTTGAATCGCAACAGGAAGCGACAAAGCGACGCAAACCCCTACCCCGCCTCGCGCATCCAGCGATCGAACGTCCCCACGCACACGCCCAGGCACTTTGCCGCCTGGCTGCGGGTAATATCGCCCGCCTCATAGCTATCGCGCACCAGCTCAAACTGAGGAGGGCACGGCTTGCGAGGTCGACCGAAACGGACCCCTCGCGCCCGCGCCGCTGCAATCCCCTCCGCCTGGCGCCGATGAATATTCTCGCGCTCCACCTGCGCCACGTAGCTCAGCAGTTGTAGCACAATATCGGCAATCAGGGTATTGGTCACATCCGGCGCGCCGCTGGCCCTGGCGCGCGTGTCAAGCAATGGCATGTCCAACACCACAATGGCAACCCCGAGCTCCTTGGTAATGCGTCGCCATTCCTCAAGAATCTCGGAGTAATTACGGCCAAGCCGGTCGATAGAAAGCACCACCAGCACGTCCCCGTCTCCCAGGATGTGCAGCAGCTCGCGATACCGCGGGCGATCGAAGTCCTTGCCGCTCGCATGGTCGGCATAAATATTCGCCGAGCCCACGCCATAGGCGCCCAGCGCATCCAGCTGCCGATTTAGATTCTGATCGCGCGAACTCACCCGCGCATAACCATACACCGTCGCCATCTCATCCCCGCTTTCTTGTAAACCTGCCAAAAAGGGACAGGTTTATTTTGGTAGGTTTTACCTCTCGAATAGCAGGTAAGCGGGCGGCCGAGCGGACGGCAAGGTAGCTATGATCCAAATGCGGAGGGCGGCCCCGAAAGACCGCCCTCCGCTCTCCCGCCATGAGTCGAGATTTGGCTAATGGATAAGCTTAAAGTCCAAGTGCCCACGCGTGGTATTGACGCGCGAAACCTCGATAATCACGCGCTGGCCCAGTTCATAGCGAGTCCCCGTGTCGGCGCCCGTCAGCGTAAGCGCATCCTCGTCGAACTCGAACCACTCGTTGCCCAGACTCTTGATCGAAACCAAGCCTTCGACCTGCGTCAGGTCCAAGCGCACAAAGAGGCCCATGCTGCTGACCCATGAGACCGTTCCGGCATAGCGCTCGCCCAGGCGATCCTCATAGTACTGGGCAATCTTGATCTTTTGCGTCGCATGGCTAGCGGCATCTGCCGCGCGCTCGGCATCGCTGCATGCGCGGCAGATCTGCGGCAGAATGCGCGGCAGCGACTCGCGCCCCTTGCCGATCAGCCGCGGTGTACGGACCAGGGCGTCCTTGCCGCCGAGCTGCTCATAGGCCAACTGCAGTTTGAGCACGCGGTGCACCACCAGATCGGGGTAGCGACGGATGGGACTCGTAAAGTGACAGTAGCACGGCGCGGCGAGCGCAAAGTGGCCCTCGTTGCGCGGCTTGTACAGTGCGCGCTGCATGCTGCGCAGAAGCAGCGTGTTGACGAGCGGTGCGTTGGCCGTACCGGCGGCAGCATCAACTGCAGCCTGTAGCTCATCGGGACTCCCCAGGGCGATACCGGCAGCACGGCGATCGTCGATGATGCCCAGCTGCGCCAGCGCAACGGCGGCACCGTGCAGGCTATCGGGGCTCGGATCCTCATGCACGCGATAGCAGGCCTCGATATCACGGTCTGCCAGCCACTCTGCAACGCACTCGTTGGCGAGTAGCATGGCTTCCTCGATAAGCGACGTGGCACACGAACGCTCGCGCGCCACAATCTGCACGGGTACTCCGTCCTCATCCAATAGAGCGCGAATCTCGGCCGTGTCAAAATCGACTGAGCCGCGGGCACGACGAATACGACGGCGAAGTTCGGCGAGTTCGTTGGCGGCGACAAGGAAATCGCCGAGGTCGACGTTATAGCCGCGAGCAGTTTCCTCGCACGCAAGACCGCGCTCAAGCGCCTCCTCGCGCGAGGCCTCAGCAGCCGCAACATCCTCAGCGGCGCCTTCCAGCACCGAATACTCAACCGCGTCGGCACGCACCAGCAGCGCCTCGGCGCCGTCATAGTCCATACGCACACGCGAGCGAATCACGCTGGGGTACGGATCGTAATGCCGCACGCGACCCTGCGCATCGAGCTCAATGTCAACGGTAAACGCAAGACGGTCCTCGTCAGGGCGAAGCGAGCATAGGTCACAGGACAGGCGTTCGGGCAGCATGGGAAGCACGCGATCGGCCAGATACACCGATGTCGTACGATGGCGAGCCTCAAGATCGATATGCCCGTCCCAAGCCACATAGTGAGAAACGTCAGCGATATGCACACCCAGCTTGTAGCCACCCTCGGGCGTGCGCTCAAGCGAAATGGCATCGTCAAAGTCGCGCGCGTCGACCGGGTCGATCGTGATGACAAAGCGGTCGCGCAGATCGCGGCGGAGCGGGTCCTTAAGCGCCGCGGACACATCGAGCGAAAGCCCCTCGGCCTCGTCCAGCGCGGCCTCGGGATAGCTATCGGTATAGCCGTAACGCGCCATCACGTATTGAACGCCCAAATCGGGCGCGTCATCTCCGCCAATGCGGCGTTCGATCGTCACGGTGCCCGATTCCAGGCGCGTCGGGTAGGTCAAAATGCGCGCGACAACGGCATCACCCGGGTGGACGCCCAGACGATCCGCCGAGGTATCCTCGGGCAGAATGAAGAAGTCGGCCTTCAGGCGCGAATCGAGCGGCTCGATCACACCGAGCGGACCAGCGGTCTGGTACGTACCCACCACGCTTATGGCTGCGCGCTCAACCACGCCTTCGATCACGGCGCGCCGCTCACCGTGCGGGCTGTTCTTAATGCTCACGGCTACGGTATCGCCATCCATGATCTCGCGCTTACCGCGGCCCATGACCTTGTAGTCGCCGTTTTCGGTTACAACGTAGGCGCTATGCTCATGGAGCTGCACGCGCCCGGTCAGGCTCGGACGGCGTTCGCTGCGCACCGGCCCGCGCTTATTGCGAGCTCCACGCTTATGCTTGTTATTGCGCCCCATGGCGCCTCCTAACTATCGATTGCGAACTCCAAAGAGTCTACCCAAATGATCCGTTTTCCTGCCGTCCCCTAGGGATCAAAAAACGGGCCGCCCCGCAAGAGACGACCCGTTGGAAGGGATGAATTCCAGGCATGCCTACACGCGCAGGTAGCGGCGCATGGCGATGGCAGAACCAAAGAGACCGATAATCACGCCGACCAGAATCAGCGCAGCATAGGTCACCAGGTAGTACTGCATCGGCAGGGCAAACGACATCCAGCCGATGCTCTCCTGCAAACGCGGAATCATCAGATTGCGCAGCAGCTCCAGAACGCCGATGGAAAGCAGCGAGCCCAAAATGGCCTGCAGTACGCCCTCGGTGATAAACGGGCCGCGAATGAAGCCGTTGCTGGCGCCGACCAGACGCATAATCGCAATCTCACGACGACGCGCCGTGATGGACAGGCGAATCGTGTTGTTGATGAAGATGAATGCGATAAAGGTCAAAAGGCCAACGAGCACCACGGCGGCGATGCGGATGTAGTTGGTCACCTGGAACAGGCGGCTCACTTCCTCCTGGCCGTACAGCACGCTCGCGTTGACGTCGCCGTCATCCGCGATCTTCTGGAAGTCGGCGTTCTTCTTGAGCTTCTGGGCCGTGCTCTCGACCTTGGACGGATCGTCCATCTCAATTGCAAACGAAGCCGGCAGCGGGTTCTGGCCATCGAGCGCGCTCATGGTGGCGTCGGCGTTGCCCGACATCTTGCTCGTATACTCGGCCAGCGCGTCGTCCTTGTCCTTGTACGTCACGGACTTGACGTTGCTCCACGTCTTGAGCTCAGCCTCAAAGGCCTGAACATCTGCCTGGTCGGCGTCATCGCTAATAAAGGCGTTGATGACGACCTGATCCTCGACGGTGCCGATCACGGAGTTCAGCATCGCGGAGCCCATGATGAACAGGCCGATGATAAACAGCGAAAGGAAGATCGTGATGACGGCGCCGAGCGAGGTAGTCCAGTTACGGAAGAAGTGACTGATTGCCTCTTTGAAGGAGTAGCCCACGTTAGTTGGTGCCATAGTTGCCGTAACCTCCCCTCTCCTGGTCGCGGATAACGTGGCCGCCCTCGAGGGCGATCACGCGACGGTGCATGCTATCGACCATCTCGCGGTCGTGCGTGGCGACGATCACGGTGGTGCCGGTGCGGTTAATACGCTCGAGCAGCTTCATGATGCCCAGCGAGATCGCCGGGTCGAGGTTACCCGTGGGCTCGTCGCAGATCAGCAGCGGCGGACGGTTGACCATAGCGCGGGCGACGGCGACGCGCTGCTGCTCGCCACCGGAAAGCTGGTCGGGCAGCGAGTCCATCTGATCGGCCAGACCGACCAGACGCAGCACCTCCGGCACCTGGCTGCGAATGACGCCCTTGGGCTTGCCGATGCACTGCAGAGCAAACGCCACGTTTTCGTAGGCGGTTTTTTGCGGCAGGAGCTTAAAGTCCTGGAACACGGCGCCAATCTGGCGGCGCAGGAACGGAACCTTGCGGTTCTTGATCTTCATGAGGTCCTGACCGGCAACCAGGATGCGACCGCTCGTCGGCTTGACGTCGCGGTTGAGCGTCGACAGCAGCGTGGTCTTACCCGAGCCGGAGTGACCGACCAGGAAGACGAACTCGCCCGGATAGATCTCGATGTTGATGTCGTCGAGTGCAGGCTTGTTGGGCTGTGCCGGATAGATCTTGGTGACATGCTCCATAAGGATGACGGGCTCGACACCGGCCTGCTTGGCCATCTTCTTGCGGCTGGCCTGCGGATCGATGGGCGCAAACACCGACGTAAAATCGGGGTTGTTGAGCGCGTTATCGAGGCTTGCGACCTCGGCCGCCTGATCGCTCTCGACCACCGGGGCAGCAGGCTGCGTGGGGTCGGGAATAGCGGCAAAGAGACCGGACTGCGCAGGCTGAGGAGCCGGTGTCGCAGGGGCCATGGGGTCGGGAATGCCGGCCATGGTAGGCTGCGGCGTGGCAGCGCCAGCCTGAGGCTGCTCCACGCGAGCGGTCACGGCCTGAACGGGCTCAAAACCCGCCGTGCCGGAAAGCGCGACATCGCTGGTGGGATTGTAGGCAAAGGGATCGGATGCCGGCTGTGCCTGATCTGCCGGCTGAGCGGGGGCCTGAGCAACAAGCTGGCCCTCTGAATCCGGAGTGGCGAAACGACTGCCCTGGACGCCTGTCTGCGTCTTGGGGGCATCATCGCCCGCACCGGAGGTACGGAAGTGGTTACCCACTGGTGCTCCTTATCGTCGTGCGTTTAAACTACATGAGCGCTTTGTATTTTAGCAGCATTAGCTTTGCTGCACATAAGAAGCATGGCGGGGTTTGGGTCTCACCGGCCGGGCGCAGGGTTACCTCCCAAATCGTCCTCGCGCATGGCCGGCATTTGTCCTGCTCCTGCGGAGCTGCGGACAAACGCCGGCCTGCGCTGCGGAAAGATTTGGGAGGTAACCCTGCGCCCGGCCTGCGGCTACTATGGGGCCGACGCACCAACTTGAGATGCTGCGCATACAAAATTGGAAGGGTCTGAATTGCACTTTGCTGGGATGGGCTCGTTTCCCCATGGGAACTTTGCTTGGCAGGACTCTAATTTAAATTCAGCATAAACAGGGGCGCCCTCTTTGAGGACGCCCCTGTTCTGGCTTGTTTGCGGTTGTCGACGCGATACTTTGCCTCGTCTTGCCTTATGCCAAGAACTCCTTGGTGGTCGCCACGATGTTGGCGGCGTCCAGGCCGTACTTGTGCAGGAGCTCGGCACCCGGGCCGGACTCGCCGAAGGTGTCGTTGACGCCAATCTTCTTGAGCGGCGTCGGGCACTGCTCACACAGAACGTCGGCAACGGCGCTGCCCAGGCCACCGATCACGGAGTGCTCCTCGACGGTCACGACGTGACCGGTCTTGGTGGCGCTCTTGACGATCAGGTCGGCGTCGATGGGCTTGATGGTGTGCATGTTGATGACCTCGGCATCGATGCCCTCGGCAGCGAGCTGCTCGGCGGCCTCGAGGGCCTCGCCGACCATTAGGCCGCAGGCGATGATGGTGACGTCGGTGCCCTCGCGCATGACGATGCCCTTGCCTACCTCGAACTTGTAGGTCTCGGGGTCGTTGATGACCGGCGAGGCCAGACGGGCAAAGCGCATGTACACGGGGCCGTCGCACTCGTAGGCGGCGCACGTCACGGCACGAGCCTCCACGTCGTCGGCGGGAACGATAACGGTCATGCCGGGGATGACGCGCATGAGGGCGATATCCTCGCAGCACTGGTGCGTGGCGCCGTCCTCGCCCACCGAGATACCGGCGTGCGTGGCACCGATCTTAACGTTAAGGTGCGGATAGCCGATGGAGTTGCGGACCTGCTCAAAGGCGCGGCCAGCGGCAAACATGGCAAAGGTGCTCGCAAAAGCAACGCGGCCGGTGGTCGCGATACCGGCGGCAACACCCATCAGATTGCTCTCGGCAATGCCCACATCGAAGAAGCGGTCGGGGCAGGCTGCCTTAAACTTGCCGGTCTGCGTGGCGGCGGCCAGGTCGGCATCGAGGACCACAAAGTCATCGTGCTCGTTGGCGAGCTCGACGAGGGCCTCACCGTAGCTTACGCGCGTGGCGATTTTCTTGACGTCTGCCATCCTAGAGCTCCTCTCCGGCGGCCGTGAGCTCTGCCATGGCCTGCTCAAACTGTTCATCGTTGGGGGCCTTGCCGTGCCAACCCACCTGGTTCTCCATAAAGGAAACGCCCTTGCCCTTGGTGGTCTCGGCGATGATGGCGGTCGGCTGACCCTTGGTGGCGCGGGCCTCGGCAAAGGCGGCGCGGATCTGATCGAAATCGTTGCCGTCGGCGAGCTCCACCACGTGGAACTTGAAGGCGCGGAACTTGTCGGCGAGCGGCATGGGGTCGTTGACCTCCTCGACGGGGCCGTCGATCTGCAGGCCGTTGTGGTCGACGATCACGCAGAGGTTGTCAAGCTGCTGGTTGCCGGCAAACATGGCGGCCTCCCAAACCTGGCCCTCCTCGCTCTCGCCGTCGCCCAGCAGGGCGTAGGTGCGATAGTCGTCGCCCCAGTGCTTGGCGGCAACGGCCATGCCCACGGCGGCGGAGATGCCCTGGCCGAGCGAACCGGTGGACATATCGACGCCCGGGGTGTCGTTCATGTTGGGGTGACCCTGCAGGTGGCTGCCGATGTGGCGCAGCGTCTCGAGATCCTCCTTGGGGAAGAATCCGCGCTCGGCGAGCACAGCGTACAGACCAGGCGCGCAATGACCCTTGGAAAGCACGAAGCGATCGCGGTCGGCCTTGCGGGGGTCGGCCGGGTCGACGTTCATTTCCTCAAAGTACAGATAGGTCATGATGTCGGCAGCGCCGAGCGAACCGCCCGGATGGCCGGACTTGGCAGCGTGCACGCCGGTGACGATGCCCTTCCTTACCTCGTTGGCAACCTTTTTGAGCTCTTCGTCGCTCATTGTGCCTTCCTTTCATCCTCTTAAGACAAGATGCGCACGGCACGGAAAGGTAGTCCCAACACAGCCGCGATGCACGTACGTCATTCATTATGCTGGAAACTGGAAGCTTTACCAGAGTATTTATCATTATTTGAACAATTGAGCAGGCAGAACCGCTGATGAAACGGTTTATCAATGTGAACGTCTTTTGGATGGAACGCAGTCGGCCCTACGCGTTAATGTCCTTGAATCCCTCACCGAAGGTTTCCGTAACGTCGGCGACCGTCACAATGGCGTGAGGATCGCGCTCGCGCACGATCGTTTTGAGGGTGTTGAGCTCGCGGCGGCTCACAATGACCATGATCACCGGCTTCTCGGCACCCGAGTACATGCCGGTCGCCCTAAACTTGGTGCAGCCGCGGCCCAGGCCATACATGATGTCGGCCGCGATATCGGGAAACTTGTCCGAGATGATGAGCACCATACGGCGCCTGTTGCCACCGTCGACCACGGCATCGATCACGTAGCCGCTAATGACCATCGAAAGGCCCGCATACAGCGCGTTTTCGACCGAAAAGACCGGGGCCGACAGCGCGCACACGGCAACATCGATCGCCATGACGGTCGAGCCAACCGGCAGCGATGTGTTGCGCGAGATGATCTGGCCGATCGTGTCAGAGCCGCCAGTGTTGGCACCGGCGCGCAACACCATGCCATACCCGATGCCCGTGATAATGCCGCCCCACATAGCGGGCAGCATCAGGTCGGCATGTGCCAGCGGCGCCACAAACGGAGCGAACAGGTCGGTGAAAAAACCCAGCAGCACAAAACCGGTCGCCGTCTGCACCACGTAGAACATGCCACCCTCGCGCATAACAACCAGCAGCAGCAAGGCATTCATCACGATGGTCTGGATACCGACGGGAAGCGATATGCCATGCGAGGCGCCGACCGCCTGAATAATGGTGGCAAGGCCTGTGACGCCGCCGGCGGCAAGGCCGTTGGGGATCAAAAACAAGTCTGTCGCGATAGCTGCCAGGGCGCAGCCAAACATAATCTTGGGCAAGTCATGAAAGAAGTTCATCGAAAGAATGCGCTTGATGTCCAGACGATATGCCATGCTGCCTCCCTCAAAAAAGCGCACCCAAACGAGTGCGCTTTGAACTTCTTGCTGTATTCGATTCTACCGATTCACCGGGCAAATACCACCCCTGCGCAGTGTTTGCATCGACCCGGAGCCAATCATGTGCCTAGGCAGACGATGCTTCCGCATCGGCGTTGCCGGTTGCCCAACGATGGTAGCCGATCACAAACGGATCCAGATCGCCATCGTCGAGAACGGCCTCGACGTTGCTGGTCTCCACGCCCGTGCGCAGGTCCTTGACCATCTGATACGGGTAGAGCACGTAGCTGCGAATCTGGTTGCCAAAACCGATCGTGGTCTTGGGCCCGCGAATCTCATCCAGGGCCTCGGCGCGCTTCTCGAGCTCGATCTCGTACAGACGGGCCTTGAGAATCTGCATGCACGCGGCCTTGTTTTGAATCTGGCTGCGCTCGTTTTGGCAAGTGACAACGATGCCGCTGGGAAAATGCGTCACGCGTACGGCAGAGTCGGTGGTGTTGACGCCCTGGCCGCCCGGACCGCTCGCGTGATACACGTCCACGCGGATATCGTCGGGACTGATCTCGATGTCGATATCGTCAGGCAACACGGGAATGACCTCGACGCCGGCAAACGTGGTCTGGCGGCGCTTCTTATCATCGGTGGGGCTGATGCGTACCAGGCGGTGAACGCCGGCCTCGGCGCGCAGCATGCCAAACGCGTCCTTGCCCTCGACGGTAAAGGTCGCACGGTCGATGCCGATGACCTCAGCCGCGGGGCAGTCGTTAATGGTGACCTTCCAGCCGCGACGCTGGCAGTACTTCATGTACATCTTAAAGAGCATGAAGGTCCAGTCCTGTGCCTCCAGGCCACCCTGTCCGGGCTTGATGGTCACAATCGCGTCGCCGTGATCGAACTCACCGGTAAACCAGCTCGAAAGCTCGAGCTCGTCGATAGCGCGGGCCAGGCGTTCTGCCGTAGCGGCAGCCTCCTCGCGCAATGCGGCGGCATCGGGGTCGTCGCCCATCTCCTCGGCAAGCTCCAGCGCCGCGCGGGCGTCAGATAGCTCGCCGCGCGCGGTATCCACGGCAGCGATATCTTCCTTGGCGCGAGCGATCTCCTCCATGGTGGCGCGAGCGGCGTCGGCGTCATCCCAAAAGCCGGGGGCCACGCTTTTTGCCTCGAGCTCGGTCACGCGCGTGCGCTTCTCGTCCAAATGAAGATACGACTCGACCTCGCCGAGCCGGTCCGCAAACGCGTCCAGCTCGGCGGGCGTTACCTCTAAAGCCTCGGCCATTAACGATTCCTGCCGTGGCAGTACTTGAACTTCTTGCCGCTGCCGCAGGGGCAAAGGTCGTTGCGGCCCACGTTGACATAAGGGTCATCGCTCTCGGACTTGCGGTAGGTGGTCACCTTGCCGCCGTTGTTGACAGCAGCCGGGCCTCCCTGGACGGCCGTACGAGCCTGAACCTGTGCCTGCTTGCGCAGCACCGAGCTGCCGTTGTCGCCATCGACGTCGGCGGGGCCGGAGAAGCGCGCACCCTCGAGCGCGGGGTCCTCCTTGTGCTCCACGGCCTGCGGGGCGGCCTTGATCTCGATGCGCAGAACGGTGCGCAGGTAATCCTCGTACATGGTGTCAACGAGCATCTGGAAGGCACCATAAGCCTCAGTCTTGTACTCGACCAGCGGGTCGCGCTGGCCAAAGCCGCGCAGTCCGATACCGGTCTTGAGGTAGTCCATCTCCTGCAGGTAGTTCATCCAGCGGGTATCGATGACGCGCAGCATGACCTGGGTGTTGAGCTCGCGCATGAGGTCCTCACCCAGGCGCTCGGCCTTCATGTTGTAGCACTTCTCAACGTAGGCCAGGACATCGGCAGCCAGGGCCTCGAAGTCCTCGTCGGGGAACTTGGGCGTGTCGATATGCCCGGTGAGCTCCACGACCCACTTGCGCAGGCCCTCGAGATCGCGCTCGCCATCGTGGCTGTCCTTGGTGCAGAACTCCTGAACACAGCGGTACACGGTATCGTGCATGACCTCGGTGATGTGATCGGTCAGGTCCTTGCCGTCCAGAATCTTGTTGCGCTCGGCGTAGATGACCTGGCGCTGCTTGTTCATGACGTCGTCGTACTCAAGAACGCTCTTGCGCATGGAGAAGTTGATGCTCTCGACCTTGTGCTGGGCGTTCTCGACGGCCTTGGAGATGATCTTGTGCTGGATGGGCATGTCGTCGCCCATGTCGGCGGTAACCATCATCTTGGAAACGCGGTCCATCTTGTCGCCGCCGAACAGGCGCATGAGGTCGTCCTCGAGCGACAGGTAGAACTGAGTCTCGCCCGGATCGCCCTGACGACCGGAGCGGCCACGCAGCTGGTTGTCGATACGACGGGACTCATGGCGCTCGGTGCCGATGACGGTCAGGCCGCCGGCGGCAAGCACGCGCTCGCGTTCGGCCTTGCAGGTCTCCTTGGCCTCAGCGTTAAACTGCTCGAGCTGCTCGGGCGTCACGTCCTCCATGGTCAGGCCCTCGTACTCAAGGCGCTCGCGCACCAGCTCGTCGGGATTGCCACCCAGCAGGATGTCGGTACCACGACCGGCCATGTTAGTAGCGATGGTCACGGCGCCGTAGCGTCCGGCCTGGGCAACGATATGAGCCTCGCGCTCGTGATGCTTAGCGTTGAGGACCTCGTGCGCGATACCGCGCTTGGTAAGGGCGGCCGACAGCTTCTCGGAGCTTTCGATGGAGACGGTGCCCACCAGGACCGGCTGGCCCTTGGCGTGACGTCGCTCGACGTCGTCGGCAACGGCGTTGTACTTGGCCTGGATGGTGCGGTACACCAGGTCCTCGTGGTCGACACGCTGAACGGGCTTGTTGGAGGGGATAACCTCGACGGGCAGCTTGTAGATCTCGCGGAACTCGGCATCCTCGGTGAGTGCCGTACCGGTCATGCCGGAGAGCTTGTCATACAGACGGAAGTAGTTCTGCAAGGTGATGGTGGCCAGCGTCTGGTTCTCCTCGCGCACGAGCACGCCCTCTTTGGCCTCGATGGCCTGATGCAGGCCCTCGGAGTAGCGGCGGCCTTCCATGATGCGGCCGGTGAACTCGTCGACGATCTTGACCTCGCCGTTGGTGACCACGTACTGCTTGTCGCGGTGGAACATGTACTGGGCCTTCAGCGCCTGCTGCAGGTGGTTGACCAGCTGACCGGAGAGATCGGCATAGATGTCATCGATACCCAGGCGGCGCTCAATCTTCTTAAGGCCGCGCTCGGTGGCGGCGATAGTGTGCTTGGCCTCGTCCATGACGTAGTCGCCCGTGGGCTCTACGTCCTCGGTGGCGGTGAGCATGTCGTGCGAGACGTCCTCGCCGCGCTCAAGGCCGCGCACGGCACGCGCGAAATCCTTGTAGGTGCTGGCGGACTTGGTGCCGGCACCCGAGATGATGAGCGGGGTACGTGCCTCGTCGATCAGGATGGAGTCGACCTCGTCGACGATGGCGTAATGGTGGCCGCGCTGCACGCGCTGCTCGGGGCGAGTGACCATGTTGTCGCGCAGGTAATCGAAACCGAACTCGGAGTTGGTGCCGTAGGTGACGTCTGCCTGGTAGGCCGGACGCTTGAGCTCGAGCGGCATGTTGTTCTGGAGCAGACCGACGGTCATTCCCAGGTACTTGTAGATGCGGCCCATCCACTCGGAGTCGCGCTTGGCCAGGTAATCGTTGACGGTAACGACGTGTACACCCTTGCCGGCAATAGCGTTGAGGTAGCCGGCCAGCGTGGAGACCAGGGTCTTGCCTTCGCCGGTCTTCATCTCGGCGATATGCCCCTCGTGCAGTGCCATGGCGCCAATGAGCTGCACGTCAAAGTGACGCATGCCCGTGATGCGCTTGGAAGCCTCACGCACGGTGGCAAAAGCCTCGGGGAGCATGTCGTCGAGCGACTCGCCGTTGGCGTAACGCTCACGGAACTTATCGGTCTGGGCGCGGAGCTCTTCCTCGGTCATCTTCTCAAACTGGGGCTCAAGACCGTTGATCTGATCGACGATCTTGTAGTAGCGCTTAAGGTCCTTATCGGATCCAAAGGACAGCAGCTTTGACATGAATCCCATGTGGTTTTCCTTTTTGGCCATCGCCCACGCCATGCAGCCTCGGGCGAGTTAAACACAGATAAATGTACTTTAGCCAAACAGGACGCGGCCTATACGGTCGACCTCGACCGCCACGTAATAACTACGACCCGACCGACCTGCCAAAAAGGGACTGGTTTATTTTGGCAGGTTTTATCTGGGAAAACGCCGTCACTCTGCCATTTGGTGCAAACCAACCTGTCCCCTTCGCACCAATCTGGTGCAATGGGGACGAGCTAGCTTGCACCAATAAAAAGAAAAGGGCCGCGCACCCGAACGGATGCACGGCCCTTATGCCATGAATGCGAGCGATTCCGCGGCGAGCTATTTACTCAGCAGCCTCGGTGGTCTCGGCCTCGGCAGCGGCCTCCTCGACGGGAGCCTCTGCGGGAGCCTCGGCGGCCTGCTTGGCAGCCTCCTCGGCAAACTTAGCGGCACGCTTAGCCTTCTCGGCAGCCTTAGCCTCAGCGGCGGCCTTGCGAGCAGCCTCGGCCTCAGCAGCCTTGGCGGCCTTGGCAGCCTTGGCCTCCTCAGCCTTCTTGAGCTGGGCGGCAGCGGCGCCACCGAACTTGTCGGCGAAGCGCTGGACGCGTCCACCGGTGTCGACGAACTTCTGCTGGCCGGTGTAGAACGGGTGGCACTCGTTGCAAAGCTCGACCTTCATCTCGGACACGGTAGCGTGCGTCTTGAAGGTGTTGCCGCAGGAGCACGTCACCGTGCACTCGACATACTGGGGATGGATACCCTGCTTCATGGTAGGACTCCTTATTGGTCAGGCGCTGGTTACCGATCAGCGCATAAGGCGTCTTGGTTTCCGACCAAGACAACAAACTCGGCTATGGTACCACGGCGCCGCGCGTCCCACAAAAGGTTCACGGTCTTTTCGGAACGACACGAATCTGACCCATCGAAACACATCTCCACCGTTCCTTCAACTGGGAAAATGCCGTCCCCGGGGCCTGAGAAGGGCCCCGGGGACGTTCGACTGACTGCGGGAACGGCCTTTCCGCTCAATGTGTTCGGCTGAGATCGGAAATCAACCAAACTGAACTAGGTTCAGTTGACATGGTTAAAAACGAGGGGCGACGCTTTTGCGTCACCCCTCGTCCCGGCCGGTTGCTTTAGTTGTACACACGGTAGTTACACTTGAACTGGGTTATGTGTCCATAGTTGGAGCGGTACCAACCCGACGTATAGCTGATTGCCTCTGCGCCTAGATAGTCGTAGCCCTTGTTGTAGCGAAGCTGACGGTAGGTCGTGTCGTACTCTGCTACGTAAAACGTGTCTCCAGAGAAGGCTTTGTACCGGTCTTTAACCGTCGAAGCCATGTACGCGGGTTCGACATCGCCTTTCTCTCCGTTGAGCGCATAGACGGGTGCCGCGATTCCGCATAAAGCCGTTGCCACGAGGATGGCGTAGACAGCCATGCGCGACGCATTGGACTTCAGCTGTTCAAATAGTTTCATGTCATTCATCTCCCTCGTATGTATCGAGGTATTCCTGCTTGAGCGTCTGCGAGGACGACTCGATCTTTTCCACGAGCGTGCCGGCCTCGATGAAGTAGAACGAGTCGGTGAGGTCTGCCAGGTCGTCGAGCAGATGGCTTGAAATGAGCACGCTGCGTCCCCGCGCCACCTCGCTGCGCATCGCGTCGCAGGAGGTTTTCCGTTTTCCCGGATCGAGGCCGTTCAGCGGTTCATCGAGGATGAGGTACGGGCAATCGGTCGCTATCGCCATGGCAAGCTTTACCTGCTGCTTCATTCCTGTCGAGAGTTTACGGGTCGGCTTGTCGAGATATGGGGAGATTCCGAGGGAGTCGCAGAGCGAGTCGATGTCGGCGGCCGATTTCCACGCCTCCCTAACGAAAGCAAGGTGCTCGATGGCCGATAGCGTGGGATAGAGATCCGCGCCGCCCGAAGAGCTCAGGTAGACGAGTTCTGCAAATTCGGCTGATCGACGTTGGCAGATTCCGTCTGCCGCCAGGCTTCCCGAGCGGATGCGGGTGGGAAATTGGCCCGACAGCGCTTCAAGAAGGGTGGTTTTCCCCGAGCCGTTGGGAGCAACGAGGCCCGCCGCCGTTCCCGGGCTCAGGAAAAGCGACCCGATTGAAAGTATCGTCGTGCTTCCGTATCCCACGCTCGCGTCTAGAAGCTCGAGCCCATGGTGCTTTTCCGCGGGTCCAGGCTGTTTGGGGGAACGTGTCGCAACGGCGCCGACCGTAAAAAAGACCGCGACGTATGCCAGGGCCACGGCAAGCATCGATGCGCTGCCTGAACCGGAGCCAATGAATTCTGTCGGGAAGCATCCTACGTAACCCGTTGCCTCGATAGGCGAGAACACGGCCAGCGGCAGGAGATTGAGCGCGGCGTTATGCTCCAGTGCCGAATCGGACAGCAACGGGAATGCCGGGGCCGCGACAAGCAGCGCGGAGGTAAGGGGGCCCGCGAGGACGCGCCTCGTTGCGGTCGATAGGACGGCGGAGCAAACGGATATCAAGGTTCCGCCCGCAAGCAGCGCGAGAAGCAGGGCTGTGAAGACGTTTCCCGCGGTCGTGGTGGTAAGCGCGCCGTCATGGAAGAAGGCGATCGGGTACCCAATTTGCCCGAAGCCGTTTAGGGCCAAGGCGTAAATGCCCCCGGGTGCGAGGCCGGCGAGGAGCATCGCGGTCCCCGCGACGATTATCGAAAACACGATCTGGATAAGGCGCCGGAATTTGGGCACGGGCGCCTTCGCCGCCAGGGTCGCAGGCCTTGTGGCCCCGAGCAGGAGTATCGACGAGAGAAGGAAGGGGATGAAGGGAAGGAAAGACGGCGCCATGGCAATGGCGTAAGGCAGGAAGGAAAGGAATGGCAGATCGCTTGCGGAGGCTGGAATGTGCGTGATGCCGGAACTGCTCAGAGCACGGCAATATGCGAGTGCCGCGTCATTGGTCTCTCGGTCTCCCACGATGGATCCGGATTGGAAGCCTTCGTCCATGAGCGCGTAGTAGCTCTCGGCAGAATCGAGAAAGGCGGCGTCGGTTTGAGCGGCAAGAGCGGCGTTCGCGTATCTTGCAAGCTCCGCGTCGACTTGCTGCTCTGGCGATAGGTCTATGCCGTTGGCTTGGGGTGCGCGCGTATTGAATGCGTCGACAAAGCTCTGCATGCCCTGCTTCATAAAGAAGGGTCCGTAAATGGGTGAATTGAACGCAATGGGGATGGAGAAGGCCGCGGCAAGAACGAGCGTAGAGATCCATACGGCCCTGTCTCTTAGGATTAGTTTGAGAAGAAGTCGACAGTACATTCAGAAGCACCTACGTTCCTCAAAGAATCGTTAGATTAAAAGTAACAGACCGGATGAAGATACGTGCGACGGGGGCGAGGCGAATGGCTGAGCGGTATCGATA
>NZ_QSQW01000005.1:114095-156195 GCF_003437565.1 Collinsella sp. TF10-11AT | reverse complement strand
GGAGTAGCCCCGACGGTTGACAAAACTATAGGAACACCCAATGACTACATGAAAGCGCCCCCCAGGCGGATGTGCTTGAGGGCGCTTCTTGCTTGACTAGCTTTCGATATAGTCCTTCAGCTTGCTCGAACGGCTGGGGTGGCGGAGCTTGGCCAAGGTCTTGGACTCGATCTGGCGGATACGCTCGCGCGTGACGCCAAACTCGCGGCCGACTTCCTCGAGCGTACGGGGATGTCCGTCGACAAGGCCAAAGCGCAGCTCGATAACCTTGCGCTCACGATCGGCAAGCGAGTCGAGCACCTGAGTGAGCTGCTCCTGCAGCATGGAGAAGCTGGCGGCATCGGGCGGAACGATTGCCTGGGAGTCCTCGATGAAGTCGCCCAGCTGGGAATCCTCTTCCTCGCCGATGGGGGTCTCGAGCGACACGGGCTCCTGCGAGATCTTCTGGATCTCGCGGACGCGGTCGGCGCTCATGTCCATCTCGGCACCGATCTCCTCGGGGGTCGGGTCGCGACCCAGGTCCTGAAGGAGCTGGCGCTGCACGCGGACGAGCTTGTTGATAGTCTCGACCATATGCACGGGAATACGGATGGTACGGGCCTGGTCGGCGATAGCGCGCGTAATGGCCTGACGGATCCACCACGTGGCGTACGTGGAGAACTTGAAGCCCTTCTGGTAGTCGAACTTCTCGACGGCGCGAATCAGACCGAGGTTGCCCTCCTGGATCAGGTCAAGGAACAGCATGCCGCGGCCGACATAGCGCTTGGCGATGGAGACGACCAGACGCAGGTTTGCGCTGATGAGTGCCTGCTTAGCTTCGAGGCCGACGTTCTCAATGCGCGTAAGACGACGCATCTCGGCACGCGTGAGCTCGAGCTCACCGGCATCGGCAGCCTCGAGCTTCTCGGTGGCCTCAAGACCGGCCTCGATCTTCATAGCCAGATCGACCTCTTCGGAAGCGGTCAGCAGGTCGACCTTGCCGATCTCTTTGAGGTACATACGAACCGGATCGCCGGTCAGCATCACCGTGGAGGCATCGATGCCACGCACGCGGGAGCGTGAACGGGACGTGCGCACGGTGCGCTTCTTCTTGCTCTTGGAAGAACCCATCTCGGCATCGGCCTGACGGGCCATCTTGAGCTCGTGATCGTCGAGCGAGCCGGAATCGTGCTCGTCGTCATCATCGAAATCGTCGGTATCGGTATCGTTATCGTCATCGTCGACGTCCATGGGCGCGTCGTCGTTACCGCTCGCGGAGATAATCTGGATGCCGCTGTTGCGCAGCGCGGAATACACCGCGGTGAGCTGCTCGTCAGAAACATCGATATCCTTCAGGGCGACCTGAATCTCGTCCTCGGTTACCGAAGTCCTGTTTGAGCCGTTGCCCATGAGCTTTGCAACGTAGGATTCCAGCCCAGTACCCGTGCTCTCTGTCTTTTTTGGCACAGATTCTCCCTTCATAGTCCACAGGACTCAATACTTTAGCACACACATAGGCGTCTATACCCAAAAAGAGGACTGGATATAGGCGAGAATACGCTGGTTGACCACAACATCTAGGCCTGTTCGGTGCCTGCGGCCTCCAGACCGATCAAACGGAACGGGTCCGCCACGCCGCCGATAGACTTTTGCAGCTCGCGTTGACGCTGCGAATCCTGCGCGGCCTGCACGGTCAGCGCGCGACGGGCCCCATCATCGAGCGAACGGTCCTGGCGCAGCTTGGCCTGTGCGGCACGCATGCGGCGCTTGATGGTGTAGAGCTCGAGCGTATCGAGCATGAACACGATGTTCGTCTCGGTGGGGTGCTTGCTCGTCGCGGAGATGCGCCCGGCACTCACAAGCGTTGCCGCCTCGGGACAGACCGAGCGCGCCGCATCCATGCAGGCTGCAGGATCGGTTCCCGGCGGCGTTGCCAGAACGGCCCATGCGATGGACTCGTGACGTGGGTCAACCCACTCGATAGAGCAGATGCGGTCGGCATACGTGCGGAACAGGTCGGGGTAGCTCGTGAGCATCGTCAACAGCTCGCGCTCCCCTGCCAAGGACTTGCGCTCAAGATCAGTAAGAACCATCGGCGCCGCCGCAGCCGGAGCGCCCGAACCATCAGTCACAGGCACAGCACCCATACCATCAGGCACATCGATCGGCGGCAGGTCGTCGACGACCTCCACGGGCGCGGCACCGTAGGCATCGAGCGGGACGTAGTCATACGGCTCTTCTTCGACCGGCGCGGACACCGGCGGCGTCGCGCCCGATGCCCAAGCACCGCGAGATGCCCCCTGCGAACCAGACGTCCGACCGCCCGCGCTACCAGAGCGCTCGGCTTGCGCCCGCTGGCGTTCATAGTTCTGCTCACGACGTCGTTCCGCATCTTCGCGCTTGGCGACATCGCGAAACACGCGACCCGAACTCGCGCGAACCGTCTCCAGATCCAAACCCAGCAGATCGGCAATCTGGATAAAGTATGTGTCGATCATGTAGCTATCGCGCAGCGGATAGATAAGCGTCAGCGCATCTTCCAGCGCCTTGGCACGACCGCCCGGCGTGGTGATGTCACTCGACTCCTGCAGCGAACGGTAGACAAAGTCCATGAGCGGCTCGGCAGCGTCGATGCGCGCCTGAAGCTCCTGTCCACCATGCGCTGTGATGAACTCCATGGGGTCGTTGCCGTCGGGCAGCACCACGCAGCGCAGGTCCATCGAATCCTGCTCGATAAATTGAATCGCGCGACGGGCGGCCTTCTGGCCCGCGGCATCGCCATCGAACATATACACGATACGCTTGGCAAAGCGGGTGAGCGTCTTGACGTGATGCTCCGTGAGCGCGGTGCCCAGCGTGGCGACAACGTTTTTGATCCCCGCCTCCCAGCAGGCGATACAATCGGTATAGCCCTCCACCACGATGGCCGTATCCTGCGCGACGATAAACTCCTTGGCCCAGTTAAAGCCATAGAGGTTTCGCTTTTTATGGAACACGCTCGTCTCGGCGGTGTTGAGGTACTTGGGTTGGCCGTCACCCATGATGCGCCCGCCAAAGGCAATGTTGTGACCCTGCTCGTCAAAGATGGGAAACATCACGCGGTCGTAGAAGCGGTCGGCAAGCTGCCCGCGCCCGCGGCTCACGGCAACGTTGGCGTCGATCATCTCCTGCGGGGTAAAACCCGCCTGGGACAGGTGCGACACCAGCGCGTTGCGGCCCGGTGCAAAGCCCAGGCAGTAGCGGCGGCAGACGTCGCCACCCATACCACGGCTGGCAAAGTACTCGCGTGGACGGCCGTCCTTACCGCGCATAAGCATGGTGTGGTAGAACTGGGCGGTCTCGGCACACAGATCGTAGATGCGGGCACGCTTGGTACCGCGCTCGCGACGATCTCCGGTGTCATGCAGCTCAATACCCGCACGATCGGCCAAATAGCGGATTGACTCGGGAAAGCTCAGGTTTTCGCGCTTCATGATATAGGTGAAGACGTCGCCGCCTTCGCCGCAGCCAAAGCAGTGCCAGACCTGCGTAGCGGGGATAATGTGGAAAGAAGGCGTCTTTTCGCCATGGAAGGGGCAGCAACCCCAAAACTCATGGCCGCGGGGCTTGAGCTCAACCGTTTCCTGCACGATGGCAACTAAGTCGGACGCAGCGCGTACCTGGTCTTTTTCCTCATCGCTAATCACGGATACTCACCCCCTGCTCGCCCAAGTTGTGACGAATATCCTCGATATTACCCTCGACGGTCGAGATCAACTCATCCAGCGATTCGAACACACGCGAGGGACGCAGCCAGCGCGTAAACGCCAGCGAAACGGAAGCGCCGTACAGGTCGCCCGTATAACCAATTAAGTTAGCCTCGAGATGCGATGAAGCGGCATCGTCGGCATACGTCGGCGGCAGGCCGACGTTAACGGCAGCAGGCCATACGGTGTCATCGACGAGCACCAGGCCCTCATACACGCCATCGGCAGGCACCTGAATGCCGTCGGAAACCTGCAGGTTTGCCGTGGGAAAGCCCATGCCAGAGCCCTCGTGACGGCCGCGAATAACACCGCCGCGCAGCATATACGGGCGGCCGAGCAACTCAGCAGCCAGCTCCACATGGCCCTGTCCCAGCTCATGACGGATGCGGGTGGCGCAAATGGCCTCACCGCCCTCGCAAAGCAGGTCGTGACCATACACGTCAACGCCGCGCTCGGAACCCCAAGAGCGCATCTCGGCAACACCAGAAGCACCGCCACGACCCAGCCTAAAGTCGCTGCCAACGCGAATCGAACGAATGTCGACCAGACGCGACACCAGCGAGAGAAAAGCAACATGGTCGAGTGCCGCAACCTCAGGCGTAAAGGGAACGGCCACCACCGCATCGACCCCGGTCTGAGCCAAGGCATGTAGACGGTCGGCCGTCGTCATCAATTTTTGAGCGGGCGAAGGACTCACCACAACGTCCGGATCGGGATCGAAAGTGACCACGACCGCCTTGCAATCATGGGCGCGCGCATCGCTAACAAGCGCCGCAATGAGCTCCTGGTGTCCACGGTGAACGCCGTCGAACACGCCGATGGCAATCGATGCGGCACCCAGGTGCTCACACTTATCAAACGCATCGGCAGTAACGATGTGAGCCACGTCCGACTCGCCCGCGAAAAAAATACGCGCGAGCTCGTGAGCGGACAACATCATCGAACACCGCCGATTGCCTGCGGAAACACGTGCTCCATGACAAAGCGGCCACCCTCGATGCGGGCGAGCGCCTTGAGTCCCCCATCGAGCACCAACGCAAAAGGCGACTTCGAGGTATCGAAATCGGCAAGCGCACGCTCAACGGGAATGCGTCGACCGCAGAGCAGATCGTCGGCAAGATTGCCCGGCAAGTCAACACGCGTGGCGCCCAGGGCCGCAATGGGATCCAGGGCAAAGCCAGCCGCGGACTCGGGAGAAAACTCCTCGACCGCATGACAAGCGCCAATGGAAACAACACCGGAGGCCGTGCGGCGCAGCGCGGAAATGTGCGCGGCGCTCTCGCAGGCGCGGCCCAAATCGCGAGCGAGCGCACGGATATAGGTACCCTTGCTCACTGAGAACGCCACGGTCCACACACACGTATCACCTTCGCCTCCCACGGCGATCAGGTCGGCGGCATAGACCTCGACGGGGCGCGGAGGTAGGTCCACCGCATTGCCCTCGCGAGCAGACTTGTAGGCGCGAACGCCATTGACCGAGATAGCCGAAAACGCCGGCGGCACCTGCATCTGCGGACCCAGCAAAGCGGCCAAGCGCTCACGGGCATAGGCAGGATCGCGGAGCTCGTTGGCAACAGCCACCGTGCGGACCGCCTCGCCCTCCGCATCATCGGTATTGGTCTCGGCGCCAAACGAGATGTCGGCGACATAGCTTTTGGTATCGAGGGTTAGCATGCCCAGCAAACGAGTAGCCTGGCCAACACCCACCACCATGACACCCGATGCCATGGGGTCGAGCGTGCCGGCATGGCCGACGCGACGCTCATGGAGGGCGCGCCGACATTGCGAGACCACATCGTGGGACGTGCAGCCCACCGGCTTATCGACGGCGAGCAGCATATTCAGTTGAGAAGGCGTACGACGAGCCATGTACCATCCAAAAAGTTAAAGCTCGACGGTCACCGAAGCGGGATCCTCCCCTACCAGTTCGGCCAGCATGGGAAGTGCCACGGTGAGCGTCTCGAGAATCGTTCCGTTGTTGGAGAAACCGGCGGCAGCGGGATGTCCGCCTCCGCCAAAAGCAGCAGCGATCTCGGACACGTTGAGGTCGCCCTTGGAGCGCAGGTTGCCGCGCACCTTGCTATCGCCCTCAATGCCCTTCAGGAACAGGCAGACTTCGACGCCCATCACCGAGCGAACCACATCGACCAGGCCGTCGCACTCATCCGAGGTGACACCGCAGGCCTCAAGGTCACTCTGGTACGCGTAGCTATACGCGACGCGCCCGTGGGCCACCGTCTTGATGCGGCCCATAACGATGGACTTGAGGTGCAAAAACTCAACGCGCATGCTCTGGTAAACCTCGAGTGCCACACGCGCCGGATCGGCACCGTGGGCAACCAGACGCGAGGCTGCATGGAACGCGGCGGCATCGGCATTTTGATACTGAAAACGGCCGGTATCGGTAACCAAGCCACACAGCAGGCAGGTCGCAACGCCATCACGTGCGACAATGCCGCAATTGTCCAAGAAGCGGTCGATGATCATGGCGCAGGCTGCAGCTTCGACGCGCCTCAGGCTGAGCTCGGCAAACTCCTCGCGCGCCGGATGGTGATCGAAGCACACCACATGCTTGGAGCGACGAAGCACCTCGGCGGAGTTGTTCAGGCGCTCTACGACCGGTACGTCCACCGAGATGAACAGGTCAGGATTGCCAGTGTACGCAGATGCCGGCACCAGGCGATCGGAGCCTTCCATAAAGCGGTAGATACGCGGAACCGGGTCATCGTCTGCCAACAGCAGCGCAATGTCCTTGTTGGGAAAAAACTTCATGAGCGAAAGGCCCAGACCCAACACGGAGCCCAGGGCGTCGCCATCGGGAGAAGTGTGTCCCGAAATCGCAATGGAGGACGCACCCTCGATGAGCTCGAGGATGCGTCGCTGAATATCTGCAGACTCGCACGAGGCGAGGTCGGCGGAATTAGTCATCTAAAGCTGCCTCCTGGGCGGCATCCGCTATCGGATAGCCGTCCTCGTCCTTTTCGATCGCAAGCGTGGCGGGAACGTTTTCCAGCGCACGCGTGATGCGCTCGGCCTCATCGGTCGAGCGATCGATGCGAAAATCGAGCTCGGGCGTAACACGCCAATCGAGCGAGCGAGCCAACAGACTGCGAATACGGCCCTTAGCGCTTGCGAGCGCCTCCATGACCTCGTCGTAGCGGCTCGCATCGCACGACACGAACACACGCGCGAACGAACGGTCCACCGCGACCTCGACCGCGGTCAAAGTAACCAGGTCGAGACGCGGATCGGAAACCTCAAAGAGCAGGATATAACCGAGCTTCTCGCGAAGCTGCTCGCCCAGACGGCGGGTTGCCTGCGTTTGCTTCATAGCGCTACCCCCTACTCGGTACGGGCAACCTGGTCGATGCGGTAACCCTCGATCTGGTCGCCGGGCTTGATGTCCTGGAAGTTCTCCAGGCCAATGCCGCCCTCGGAACCGCTCTTGAGGCTCTTGGCTTCGTCCTTGTAGTGACGCATCGAGGCGATCTTGCCGTTGAAGACCACGATGCCGTCGCGCACCAGACGCACGGAATCGGTCGCGGCGATCTCGCCCTCTTCGACACGGACACCGGCGGCGATACCGACTTTGGGCACCTTGAAGGTGTCCAGGACGGTCGCGGTACCCGTGGAGACCTCGACCTCGGTGGGCTTAAGCATGCCGATACGGGCAGCGTCAAGTTCCTCGAGGCACTTGTAGATAACGTCGTAGCAACGGATCTCGACGCCCTCGCGCTCGGCGGCGGAACGTGCCTTACCGTCGGGGCGGACGCCAAAGCCGATGATGATGGCGTTGGAGGCGTCGGCCAGGACGACGTCGGTCTCGTTGATGGCACCAACGGCGGAGTGGATCGTGTTGATGCGAACCTCGGACTGATCCATCTTGTCGAGCGAGTCCTGAAGGGCCTCGATGGAACCCTGGACGTCGGCCTTGATGATCAGGTTGAGCTCCTTGACCTCGGCGTCGGCAATGGTCTCGAAGAGGTTCTCGAGCGTGACGTGCTTGACGCGGCTCTGCTCCTCGATACGGGCCTTGAGCGAACGCTCGTCAGCAAGCGCGCGAGCCTCACGCTCGTCCTCGAACACGCGGAACTCGTCACCGGCGTTGGGCACGGACTGCAGGCCCAGGATCTCGACGGCGTCGGAGGGACCGGCCTCGGTGACGGCGCGACCCTTGGGGTCGAGCATAGCACGGACGCGGCCGTAGGTAAGGCCGGCGACCAGCGTATCGCCCACGTGCAAGGTACCGCGGGTCACGAGCACGGTAGCGACCGAGCCGCGGCCCTTGTCGAGCTTGGCCTCGAGGACGTTGCCGGAGGCAAAGGTGTCCGGGTTGGCCTTGAGCTCGAGCACGTCTGCCTGGAGCAGCACGGTCTCCAGAAGGTCGTCGATACCGATCTTCTGCTTGGCCGAGATGTTGACGAACATGTTCTGTCCGCCCCACTCCTCGGGGATGACACCGTACTCGGTGAGCTCCTGGCGCACGCGGTCGGGGTTGGCACCCGGCTTATCGATCTTGTTGACGGCGACGACGATGGGTACGCCGGCGGCCTTGGCGTGGTTGATCGACTCGACCGTCTGGGGCATGACGCCGTCGTCGGCAGCCACGATCAGAATAACGATGTCGGTCACCTTGGCACCACGGGCACGCATAGCCGTAAAGGTGGCATGACCCGGGGTATCGATGAAGGTGATCTTGCGGTCATTAATCATGACCTGCGAAGCACCGATGGCCTGCGTGATGCCGCCCGCCTCGCCGGCAGCGACACCGGTGTGACGGATGGCGTCGAGGAGGCTCGTCTTGCCGTGGTCGACGTGGCCCATGACGGTGACGACCGGGGCGCGCGGCTTAAGGTCGGCGGGATCGTCGTAGAACGAGAAGGTGTTCTCCTCCTCGGGGGTGATGATCTTGATCTGACGACCCAGGTCGTCGGCAACGAGCTCGACGAGGTCATCGGACATGGACTGCGTCATGGTGAGCGGCGTACCCAGTAGGAACAGGCGCTTGATGATGTCGTTGGCCGGAACGTCGAGCGCCTCGGCGAGCTCCTGGACGGTAACGCCCTGGGAAACCTTGATGGCGTCGAGCTCCTCGGGGTTCACGCCCTGGGCCAGCGCTTCCTCTATCTTGCGCTCCTCCTGAGCCTTGGCAGCCTCGCGCTCGCGCTTCTCCTTGCGCTTCTTGCGGCGACCGGTGGACTCGCGAGAGGCCTCCTCGACGGCGGCACGAGCCTCCTCGAGCACCTTCTCGCGGCTGTACTCCTCGGCCTCGCGAGCCATACGGCTGTAGTGGTCCTCTTCGTTGTTGTGACCGCCCTTGCGCTTCTTGCCCTTGCCCTGCTTATCAGGGTTGGGGAAGTCCATGCCAGCAGCGACGTTGTTGCTGGCGTTGGTGCGATGGCTGTGCGGACGGCTCTCGGAGGCGTTGCGCTCGGAGTTGTTGTCGGAGGCGTTACGATCGTTACGGCGGCCACCGCGGCGATCATTGTTGCCGCCACGACGGTTACCGCGCTCGGCGGCGCGCTCGGCCTTGGCCTTGTCCTCGGCGTCCTTCTTCTCCTTGAGCACGGTCTCCTGTGCGGCGATCTGGTCGAGCAGCGAACGGAAGCGCGAACCGGAGTCGGAAGCGGGAACGGCGCGGCGCTGGGCCTCGCGGGCAGCCTCCTCCTTCTCGCGGGCAAGGCGCTCCTGCTCGGCCTTCTTCTTGGCCTCGGCCTCGGCGCGGGCAGCCTCCTCGGCAGCCTGGGCTGCGGCAAACTGGCGGCGTTCCTCCTCGCGTGCCTTCTCGGCGGCGATGCGCTCGCGCTCGGCCTCGGCGGCGCGAGCGGCCTCCTCGGCGGCAGCTGCCTGCTCCTCGGCCTGCTTGGCGGCCTCGACTTCCTGAGCGCGGGCCTCGATCACCGAGGCGAGCTGCTTGCGGACCATGGCGACATAGGCGTCCTCCAAAGTGGAGGACGCGGACTTAGCGGGAATCTTCATTTCGGCGAGATGACCCATCAGTTCCTTGGAGGTCATGCCGAACTCTTTGGCCAGGGTGGACACACGGACTTTTGCCATATGACTTCACCTACCCTTTCTGGCACCTTGGGTGCCTAGAGACTGAACGAGCGTGGGAGACGCGCCGGGACCCGCCCGGCGCGACCGCGCGCTAGATCAGGTCCTCCGCATCATCGAAGGCGTCGGTGTCGTGGACACCGCAGAAACGGGAGCCGGGACGAGCCTGGTTGCGGCACTGGACGCCGTCCTCGGACACGTACTCGCAGCGGCGGACGTCCTCGTCCTCCTCGTCACCGATCAGGTCGGCGGCGGGCTCCTCGTGAACGGGAACGTTCTTGAGGATGTCGGCGGCAAGCGTCTCGGACTTGATGTCGATGTGCCAGCCGGTCAGGCGCGCGGCGAGGCGGGCGTTCTGGCCCTCCTTGCCGATGGCGAGGGACAGCTGGTCGTCGGGCACGATGACGCCGGCGTAGGCCTTCTCCTCGTCGATGAGGACGCGGGTGACCTTGGCAGGCGACAGGGCGTTGGCGACGTAGACGGCAGGATCGGCATCCCACAGGATGACGTCGACGCGCTCGCCACGGAGCTCGCCCACGACAGCGCGAACACGGCTGCCCTTGGGGCCGACGCAGGCGCCCACGGGATCCAGACGGTCGTCGAGCGAGTGGACGGCTACCTTGGAACGCTGGCCGGGCTCGCGGGCGATCGACTTGATCTGGACGGTGCCCTCATAGATCTCGGGCACCTCCTGCTCAAACAGACGACGCATGAGCTCGGGGTGGGTGCGGGAGATGACAATCGGCGGACGGCTGTGCTCGCCGCGAACCGGTTGCAGGTTGGAGTTGGGGTCGCGTACGTCGATGATCACGGCCTTGATGTGCTGGTTGTGCAGGTAGCGCTCGCCCATCGGGCGCTCGTTGCGCTCGTTCTCGTAACGGCGCTGGTCGAAGTGCGGCAGCTCGGCCTCGACGCCCTCGCGGATCTTGACGATCGTGAAGTCGGGCGTGGACTGCAGCACGGTGCCGCTGATGAGGTCACCGATGCGGCCGGAGAACTCCTCGTAGATCTGCTCGCGGGCGGAGTTGCGCACGATGGCGTTGATCTCGGCCTTGGCGTGCTGGGCGGCGATGCGGCTCGTGTTCTTGGGGGTGACGTCGATCTCCTCGAACTCGGTGAAGTTGCCCTCCTCGTCCATGGAATCGTCGATCGGCTCCAGGCGGTAGACGTAGATCTTGCCGGTGGTGCGGTCGATGGTCACCTTGGCGCCCCACTCAAGATGCAGGATCTCGGCATAGCTCTTGGCGAGCGACTGCTCCAGGCGGTCGATCAGGTAGAGCTGGTCGATGTGCTTCTCCTGGCAAAGCTCCATCAGGGCGGACATCATGTCGGATGCTGCCATCTTACTTTCCTTCCTTCGCGGGCTTGAAGTCGTAGGTGGGCTTCAACTTGCACTTTTTAACATCAGAGAAATCGAGGGTGACGGACTCGCCGTCCTCGAGCTCGAGGGTCACGTCGGTCTCGGTCGCAGCGGCAATCTTGCCGGCGTACTTACGACGGCCCTCAGTGGCGGTGGAGGTGAGCTCACAGTTCTCGCCCACAAAGCGGGCAAAGTCGCACGGGCGGCGCAGCGGGCGCGCCATGCCCGGGCTCGACACCTCAAGCGTATAGCTCGAAGAGATAGGGTCGAGCTCCTCAATCACATCGCCGACCCACTTGGTGTTAGCCGTGACGTCGTTGAGAGACAGGCTCTGACCCTCGGCACCCTCGATACGCACGCGCACGCAGGGGGCCTTGGTGGCGCCCACGAGCTCGACGTCGACGATGTCGACATCGTGCTGGGGAGCGACGGCCTCGAGCGCGTCGATGATCGCCTGCTCGGTCTTGGTCTTGACCATTGCGGCACCTCCATCCATACAAAAAAGAAGCGGGGCCGAAACCCCACTTCTTTCAATTACAACTTCATTTGCAAGCAAACTATACCAATAGCTGCGGAAACGCGCAAGCACAGTACGAATCTGCAGGTCAGCGTGCGCACAGCTTCTCCACAAGAATAGGACAATTGGTCGAAGAACCCCAAGCGGCGCACCCTCAACAGCCCCAAAACGGGCCATGCGTCCCATTCCACAGGCCCGTTCGGACCCCAAGGGCATTCCTCCCCGAGCCCCTTTCGATCAGACTTACGCTAAGGGGCATTCTGCAACAAGCCAGCCAGCAAGTCGCACAACGACGAACCTTTCCAAATCCTCTACGGCAAGGAGGCACCCATGAATCGCCTAGGCACCCTCTGCATGACTGCGCTCGCCATCGCAACGTGCTCGTTGGCCCTCTTAGGCTGCGGCAACACGAATGGCAAAACCGGAACATGCGAACCGAACCCTGGCAGCACCAAAGCCATCGAGAAAACGACGCCATCGGAGAGCTTCGACAAAATTAACGAAGACATCGTCGATCCCCAGGGCCTGGGTCCCGATTCCCAAGAACAGTTCCCCATCGACCTTGAGGCAGACGAGAACGTCCATGTTACCTGCGTGGGCAAGGACACGGATGGCTACGGCGACGCCGTGTTGATCTTTGCGGTGACAAACAACACCGATGTCGACATGATGTTTGGCGATGTGGACTCCTATGCCTACGTCAACGGCGTGGTCCGCGATGTGCGCATGCGCCAGCTGGTCGCAGCGGGCGAGGAAACGCGCGCCAAGCTCACCTTTGTAGGCACCTTCGACGACCCGGACTTTGATGTGAACAACGACCTCAACGACATCTACCTCAACATTTGGATGTTCGAAGAGGCAACGGGCAACGTTTACTTTAGGGACCTGGTACACATCCCGTAGAAGACGGTGCGACGCACTGACTAAGCAGGGCAGACAACACAAAACGAGGGACGACCCAACCGGATCGTCCCTCGTCTTTTATGCGTCAGTTAAGCGCGCAGCGCTTACTTGACCACCAGGTTGACCAGCTTGCCGGGCACGCAGATGGCCTTGACGATCGTCTTGCCCTCGAGCCACTTGGCGACGGCGGCCTCGGCGGCAGCCTGCATCTCCTCGTTGGAGGCATCGCGGGCCACGTCAATGCGGCCGCGGACCTTGCCGAGCACCTGGACGACGATCTGCACCGTGTCCTCGATGGACTCGGCCAGGTCGAACTCGGGCCAGGCGGCGGTGTAGGCGTTGCCCTCGCAGCCGAGAGCCTCGTGCCACAGCTCGTCGGCCCAGAACGGGCAGATGGGGGCAAGGACGCTCACGATATCCTTGGCCACGCCGTAGCACAGCGCCTTGTCGCGGTCAGTGCCCTCAGTGGCGTTGAGGTAGGCGCTCGCCGCGTTAACGAGCTCCATGACGGCCGAGATGGCGGTGTTGAACTGGCCGCGGTCGAAGTCCTCGGTGCACTTGGCGATGGTGCGGTGACGCTCGCGATAGAGCTTCATCGCAACCTCGTCGAGCGCGGACTTGTCGAAGGCCACGTTGGCGTCGCCGGACTGGACGAGCTGCCAAACGATACGCCAGGCGCGCTTGATGAAGCGGTTGGCGCCCTCAACGGCCTTGGGATCCCAGTCGAAGTCCTTCTCGGGCGGGGCGATAAACAGGATCGCCAGACGCATGGTGTCGGCACCGTAGGGCTCGATAACCGAGCTCGGGGGCACGACATTGCCCTTGGACTTGGACATGGTGTCGCCGTTCTCGTCCTTAACCATGCCCTGGCACAGCAGGTTGGTGAAGGGCTCGTCCACGCTCAGCAGGCCCAGGTCGCGCAGCGCCTTGGTAAAGAAGCGGCTGTAGAGCAGGTGCAGGATGGCGTGCTCGATGCCGCCGATGTAGTTATCGACGGGCATCCAACGGTCGGCGGCTTCGCGGGAGAAGGGCAGCTCAGTGTTGTGCGGGTCGGTATAGCGCAGGTAATACCAACTGGAGCAGGTAAAGGTGTCCATGGTATCGGTCTCGCGCTTGGCCGGGCGGCCGCAGACCGGGCAGGTGGTCTCGTAGAACTCCTTGCACTCGGCAAGGGTCTCGCCGGCGCCCAGGTCAAGGTTCTCGGGCAGCGTCACCGGCAGCTGGTCCTCGGGCACGGGCACGATGCCGCAGTGCTCGCAGTGGATGGCCGGGATGGGGTTACCCCAATAGCGCTGGCGGCTGATGAGCCAGTCGCGCAGACGGAACTCGACCTTACGACGACCGCAGCCCATGGCCTCGAGGTCGGCCACGATGGCAGACTCGCCCTCGGAGTGCTTGCCGCCGCGCATACCGGTGTACTTGCCGGACTGGACGAGCGTGCCCTCGGCAGCATGGGCGCAATCCCAGTCGACGGTCTCGGCATGGAAGGTATCGATGGTCTCGCCGCTTGCCTCGACGGCTGCGCGGTCGTCATCGTCCAGGATGATCGGCACGATCGGCAGATCATACTTGCGGGCAAACTCAAAGTCGCGCTGGTCGCCGCAGGGAACGGCCATGACGGCGCCGGTGCCGTAGTCGGCCACGACGTAGTCGGCAACCCACACGGGGACCTTTTCGCCGTTAACGGGGTTCACCACGTAGCGGCCGGTAAAGGCACCGTGCTTCTCGAGAGTGCCCTGGGCACGCTCGACGGCAGAAATGTGCTTAGAGTCCTCAACGATCTTGGTGACGGCCGCCTCGTACTCCGTGCCCTCGACGAGCTCGTGCAGACGGGCGTACTCGGGAGCCAGGACAAAGAAGGAGACGCCAAAGAGCGTGTCGGCGCGCGTGGTGAAGACGGTGATCTTGCCCTCGTCGCCCTCGATGGGCTCGCCATCGGCGTCGCACAGGGTAAAGTCGACCTCGGCACCCTCGGAGCGGCCGATCCAGTTGGCCTGCATCTGCTTGACGCGCTCGGGCCAGCCAGGGAGCTTCTCCAGGTCGTCGAGCAACTCCTGGGAGTACTCGGTAATCTTGTAGTACCACTGCTCAAGATCGCGCTTCTCGGGCTCGGTGCCGCAGCGCCAGCACTTGCCCTCGGTCACCTGCTCGTTAGCCAAAACGGTCTTGCAGGTGGGGCACCAGTTAACCGGATTCTTCTTACGATAGACCAGGCCCTTTTCCCACATCTTCTCAAAGATCCACTGACCCCAGCGATAGTAGTCGGGGCTGCAGGTCTTAACGGTGCGATCCAGGTCGTAGGAGAAGCCCATGCGCCTCATCGTGGCGAGCGCCTGGTCCATGTTCTTATACGTCCAGGCGGCAGCCTGCGTGTTGTGCTTGATGGCGGCGTTCTCGGCGGGCAGGCCAAAGGCGTCAAAGCCGATGGGGTGCAGCACGTCAAAGCCGCGCATGCGGGCCTGACGGGCCATGGCATCGCCGATGGTATAGTTGCGCGCGTGGCCCATGTGTAGGTCGCCCGACGGATACGGGAACATCTCGAGCACATACTTCTTGGGCTTGGTGGCGTCGGTGTCGACGGCAAAGAGGTTCTCGTCGTCCCACGCCTTCATCCACCGGGACTCAATGGCCTGCGCGTCGTAGGCAGGGATCTCATCCTTATGATCTGTGCAATCGCACATATCAGCTCCTTTAATCTTGCTGGGGTCGGTCGGCTTAGCTTTATTCGCTACTGCGAACAGTCCTGCGCAAGACGAAGAGCACATTTAGTGCTCTTCTTTGCGTGCGGAACTTGTAGCGAACAAAGCTAAGCCGCCCGACCCTAAGGTTGACTCGACTGATAATAGCAAATACGACAAGCGAGATGCCTGCGACTTGCAGGCATCTCGCTTTATCTAAATAACGTGGTTGAGGCTCAACCTTTATGTGCAGGTCTTATCTTATCGATACGTTACGCTCTGTTGGGAGTCCTTGACTACGACGTCGTGGGCTCCGCCTTCGACGATCGAGGTCGAGGAGACCAAGGTCAAGCGTGCCTTTTGCTGAAGCTCAGGGATCGAGAGGGCGCCGCAGTTACACATCGTGGACTTGACCTTGTAGAGCGTACCGCCCACGCCGTCCTTGAGGGAGCCGGCGTAGGGAACGTAGGAGTCGACGCCCTCGACGAAGCTGAGCTTCGCGGCGCCGCCCAGGTCGTAGCGCTGCCAGTTGCGGGCACGCGCAGAACCCTCGCCCCAGTACTCCTTCATGTACTGACCGTTGACGTTGACGCGCTCAGTCGGGCTCTCGTCAAAGCGGGCGAAGTAGCGGCCCAGCATCATAAAGTCGGCGCCCATGGCAAGGGCGAGCGTCATGTGGTAGTCGTAGACGATGCCGCCGTCGGAGCACACGGGCACGTAGACACCGGTCTCCTCGTAGTACTCGTCACGGGCGCGGCAGACGTCGATCAGCGCGGTGGCCTGGCCACGGCCGATGCCCTTGGTCTCGCGGGTGATGCAAATGGAACCGCCGCCGATACCGACCTTGATGAAGTCGGCCCCGCAGTCGGCCAAGAAGCGGAAGCCCTCGGCGTCGACGACGTTACCGGCACCGACCTTGACGTCCTCGCCGTAGTTGGCGCGGATCCACTCGATGGTGCGCTTCTGCCACTCGCTGAAGCCCTCGGAAGAATCGATGCACAGGACATCGGCACCGGCCTCGATGAGCAGCGGCACGCGCTCGGCATAGTCGCGGGTATTGATACCGGCGCCGACCATATAGCGCTTGTCGTTATCGAGCAGCTCGTTGGGGTTGGTCTTGTGGCTGTCGTAGTCCTTGCGGAAGACGATGCCCATAAGGTGATCGTTGTCGTCGACGATCGGCAGGGCGTTGAGCTTGTTGTCCCAGATGACGTCGTTGGCAACCTTGAGGCTGATGTTCTTGTCGCCCACGATGAGCTGCTCGCGCGGGGTCATGAACTCGGAGACCTTCTTCTGGTGGTCATCGCGGCTGGGACGATAGTCACGGCTGGTGACAATGCCCAGGAGCTTGCCCTTGGGAGTGCCGTCGTCGGTGACCGGCATGGTGGAGTGGCCGGTCTTCTCCTTGAGCTCGATGACCTGCTCCATGGTCATGTCGGGTGTCAGCGTGGAATCGGACTGAACGAAACCAGCCTTGTGATCCTTAACGGCCTTGACCATAGCAGCCTCGGACTCGGGGGTCTGAGAACCGTAAATGAAGGACAGGCCACCCTCGGTAGCGAGCGCGACACCCATGTCGACGCCCGAGACGGACTGCATGATGGCGGAAACCATGGGGATGTTCAGGGTGATTGCCGGCTTCTCACCGCGCTTGAAGCGGGTTAGCGGCGTCTTAAGAGAGACGTTGTTGGGGATGCACTGCGAAGACGAGTAACCAGGGACCAGCAGATACTCCGAAAACGTGTGGGACTCACCGGGAAAGAACGTAGCCATGTTTCTCCTTTTTCCATGCGACCGGTCGGCTGCAGGCCTCGTAGGACCCAGCCCAACCTTGGGCGCCCAATACTGGGGATGTATCTTAACGCACTTTGACTGCTACAATGCATGGTTTAGAAAGAGCACACGAGGGTTTGACGCAGGCTTTGCGTTTGCCCAGCAAACACTTTAGCGGGAAGACGTGAAGCACATGGAGTACAAGACGACGGCAAAGCTGGTCATTCAAGCGTGCGACAAAGATCTGCCGGGCGTGTTCGGCCACGGTTGTGTCTTGCTGCTGCAGGGCATCGCCCGCGAGCACTCGCTCAACCGCGCCGCCAAGAGCATGGGCATGGCCTATTCCAAAGCGTGGCGTATTGTAAACGAAGCGGAAGGCCAGCTAGGCTGTAAGCTCATCGAGCGCGACGGCGCCCGCGGATCCACGCTCACCCCCGCCGGCGAGCGAGCCATAGTGGTCTACGAGGAGCTGCAGACCGACATCAACAACGTCATCGCCACCAAAGCCAGCGACCTCATCGCCAGCATCAATGCAGAGTAGTCTATTTGGTCTGATTATTGATCCGCCGCACGAACTAATTAAGACGCGCGCCATAAAATGGGCCTATCTACTACGTTTAGTTGAACACCCTCGACCACCCCAGATTTCTTGAAAACAAAACCGCTGGTAGACAGCTTGCCAGTTTTCAAAAAAGGCAGGTAAGGTCGCCCCCTAAGGGTTAAACGTAGTAGATAGGCCGCTTTCGTGGCACAGTCCCCCACGGCCCAGTCCCAAAGTAGCTAAAAAGCCCGTCCCAAAAAGACTACCCCGAGACAAGCCCCAAAAAAGCTAGTTGCGGAGGGCGTTGTCTAGGGCGCCGGCTACGGTTAGGGGGTCGTCGGTGCCGGCGAAGAGGCGGATGGTTCCCCCCTGCTTGCCGCGTGGGGCCGAAAGGCGTGTCGTTGCGCCGCCGGCGGGCGACGTGCGGAACTCCCCCGGCAATGTGTCGAACAGCTCACCAGCACTTCGCTCGATAAGGTCAAACTCAACTGCCGGGCCAAAGCCGTGCTCGAGGATTCCCGTTGCAACCGCATGGTCGGGATGCGAGGTCAGCCCGGGATAGCGCACGTTGCGTACCATCTCGTTGGCGGCCAGATACTCGGCCAGCGCACGGGCGCGATCGAAGTGGGCCTGCATGCGAGCTTCGAGCGAAGACAGCCCCCGCTCCAGCATGCAAGCCTCATTAGCAGAAAGGTCGAGTGCAGACGCACCGCAATCCGCAAGAAGCGCATGCGCACACTCGGCGGCGGCATCCACGCGATGGCGCTTAAGCTGCGAGCGCGCCACCGAAGCGGCGACGAGCTTGCGCGGCGCAACGCCGGCACACACACGGTCGAGTGCCTCGAGCGAAAGCACGGCACCCAAACGCAGCGGATCGCACCCAAAGACGCTTGCCACGGTGTTATCCACCACGAGCAACGCACGGGCCTCACGCGCCGCCCGACCCAGCGCACGCAGATCGGGCACACGTAGGCCAAACCCGCCGATGGAATTGACGAACCACCACAGATGCGACCCGCCAGCATCAAACGAAGCATCAAAGCCCTCGGACGCGGCGGTAAACGCCGCAACCGACGGCTCCCCCACGAGCACAACGTCGCAGGCATCAAAGCCGCGCGCAAACGCATCGGCAAAGTCATCGGCAAACACGACCAGGCGATCGCTGGGACGCACAATCCCCAGCAGCGACAGCGCCGCCGGCACGTGCGAGGCCGCAACAAGACGCGCCTCACGCGCGCCGGCCCTTGCAGCCCAGGACTCTTCTAGCTGTTGCACGTCCACGCGGCACCATCCCTTACATAAAACCAAACCAAGACCAGCCCACCCAGGTCGAGAAAACGTCAGCGCAAGCAGCGTCGAGCGGTCCGGCGTTCGTTAGAACGCCGGAACAAAATTAGCCGTGATATTCACCGTTGTACTGGATAAGCGTCAGGTCCTCCACGCCGTCGAGCGCGCGGATGGCGTCCGCATAGGGCATATCCACGCCGTCCGAGAACACCTCGACGGCCATCTCTACCTTGTCACCGCGCATCGTCTTGGATTTGACGGTGAACTTGGTGCGCCCAAATGCACGCACGATATCATCGCCGGTGGTCTGCCCCGTGTAGTGGATGACCATCATGTACACGCGCGCCTTGTCCTGGTGGCTCGCAAAGCCGGCGATCATCACCACGATCACCACTGCCGTGAGTCCTACGAGCGCATACATACCGGCGCCTGCAGTAATGCCTGTGGTAATGGCCCAAAACAGATACAACAGGTCGAGCGGATCCTTGACCGCCGTGCGGTAGCGGACAATAGACAGAGCACCGACCATACCGAGCGAGATGACCACATTCGTCGAGATCGCGAGCGTGACCATGCAGGTGAGCACGCACATGCCAACGAGCGTTACGGCAAAACTGCGCGAATACACCACGCCGGTAAAAAAGCGCTTGTACACGTAATAGATCAGGATGCCCATGGCGAGCGCCACGAGCAGCGACAGGCCGATCTTGGCAGGGTCGACCTGACCAAACGCCTCCAAGACGGAGTTCTTAAAAAAGTCCCTAGTGCTCATGGTCTAAATATCCCCTCGGTTCCCAAAATCCGATTCCCAGTAGTTAAAACCGCGCAGGTAGGCGGTCTTGTCATAACACAGGCAGTACTTAGAGACCGCCGTGAGTTCGGCCGCACCTGGCGGCACCATATCGCGCACCAGCTGCGGGCAAAACTCGGTATACTTGACCTCCATCACCAGCTTGCCGGGCTCCAGCACGGGCAACGCGGGCAACGTCGCGTCAAAGATGTCAAAGCTCCCCACCGCCGCACGCACGTTGCTATCAAAGGTAATGCGCACGGTGCCCTCGTCCATCACCCACGGCTCGCGCTCGTAGTCCACGATGGTTCGCGGGCGCATCATATTACAGATGCACTCGATGTAGAACTCGCGACAGAGCGGATAGGGGCTCCTCAGCAAAAAGTCGTAGTCGCCGGCCAGAATCTGCTCAAACTCGCTACGCGTGAGCGGCGCGTCCTCCTTGTAGATCCAGCTGCCGTACTTCTTTTTGCGCTCGAGCTTAATCACCTTGTCGCTGCCGTTATAGATGCGCACGCGATACTTTTTGCGCATGAGAATACCGGCGTCTTTTTCCTCGTAGGCCGAGTTGCAGTAGTCGTCAAAGTACAGGCTGCGAATGGTGTAGCCACCCGCCCGCGCATGCTTGTCCAGCTTAAACACCGGCGCCATGCGGCAGGCAAGCGCGGCGTGCTCGCCCTCGTTAATGAGATATTTGAGCTCGTGGCGATAGCGCTCCTGCGTGGCGCGCACAGGCGGAGCCGCTAAGCGCTCAAGCAGCGCGCTAGCCCTCCTCATACGTGTCCTCCACGACCTTACCGCCGTCTTGTACGTAAAAACATTTCATGCCGTAGTGCTTGCCGTCGTCGGTCACATAGTAGTCAAACGCATCTTGCGTATAGCCGTCTGAGTTGGTGGCACGCACGCGCACAAAATACTGGCCGGTATCGGGCGCATCGCAGGTCAACTCAGGCAGCAGCACGTCCTCGGCCTTAAAAAACACGTCCTTGATGGCATAGTCGCGCGCCAGCTCCACGGTATAGCGAATGTCGCGCGCCTTAAAGTCGTAGGACGCATCCCAGTTAATGCGCAGCTTACCGTTATCGATCTGCGGCACGCCAATGTAGAACGGCATGGGCTTTTTATAGCTCTCGCGAAAGCTCTTGTAGTTCTCCTCGATCTCGGAGGGAATCGCCGCGGCGATTTGCTCGTATTGGTCCTTGGTGACAGGCAGATTGTCGATATCGGGCGAAGCAAAGACCAGCGATTCGGTAACCTCGCGATAATGTCTAATCATCTTGGCCAGGCGCGCCTCGGTCATATACGAGCGCAGGTCCTTTACGGCGCGGTCGAGCTCACTGCGGAACGATTTACTGCGCAGCGCGCGATTGAATAGCACGTTGCCCCAGTAGTTGCTTACGCCGCGCTCCCAGCTCGCATAGTCCGAGAACCCGGCAAGAGAAAGCTCAAGCTTACGCAGCATGCCGTCGTTATCCCAATCTAAAAAGTACCAGGTATTTGAGTTGAGCGGGCTGTACAGATAGCAGTTGCGGTTCTGAGTATCGCAGTTGCCCGTCAGAATCTGAAACGCCAGCCAATAGACCAGGTTCTCGGTATCAAAGTAGGTGTCGAGCACGTCATCGATCTTTTGCGATTCGTCGTTGAGCGCATCGAGCATCTCGATGAGCTTGGTGTGGTCCGAATCACCCTTAATCTCGAGCATGCCCTCAAAGCTCGCCTGGTTGTAGTCAGGATCGTCGGCAAGTTTAATGGTGTCCTCGTAGCGATGGAAATCAAAGCTGTTCACCTTATACAGGCGCCCGCTCTTATCCAGGCCATGT
Organism: Collinsella sp. TF10-11AT; assembly: GCF_003437565.1. Classification (NCBI taxonomy): domain Bacteria; kingdom Bacillati; phylum Actinomycetota; class Coriobacteriia; order Coriobacteriales; family Coriobacteriaceae; genus Collinsella; species Collinsella sp. TF10-11AT. The sequence continues at coordinate 134,747 of NZ_QSQW01000005.1, read as the reverse complement.
GCCTTAAGCGCCGTCTTGTTGAGCTGCTCCACCTGCGTAAACAGGCCGTAGTCCTCAAAGGTATCGTTGGACTTTTCGGTCTGGTCGCACACCCACAGATGCACAAACTGCGTACGCAGGCCCATCATCTGGGGAATCCCGCGGATAAGGTCGTAGGCCATCTTGTTGCGAAAACGCATACCCTCGCCCATGTGCTTGTTGAGCGCAATCGCGCGCTGTTGGCGCCAGGTACCCTTGCCCTTTTTGAGTTCCACCTTGTAATTCTTTTGCGTGTAGGAGCTCGATGTCTGGCCGCGCACCTGCACGGTGGCATTGGGCGCTTCCTCGCCATAGCCAACCTCGCCGGCCACCGGGCCGTCTTCGTCGCCCGCCTGCAGCAGGCCCATAACCTGATAGCGCGTCACGCCCATGTCGGCATAGTCATACACCGAGTACGTGTTGATCTCGGCCCAGCTATGGTCCGTGTTCTCGGAGCTGTTGCCGCGAGAGACCGTCAGATACATGGTCACAATGCCCGAGTCATCATAGACCTCGTACAGCTCGTCCTTATCGCGCAGATGCTTGGACTGGTCGGAGGCCTCGGCCTTTTTAATCTTATCCTGCTTTTTTACCTTATTTGTCGAGGATTCGTCCTGAGATGAGCAGCCCGAAAGCAGCAGCGCGCCGGCAGCCGCCTCGATCAGACAGCGGCGAGACATCAACTTATCGATCATCAGAACCTCCCCAATGGTTGCGATACACGCGAACTACTGCGCGCTGAAACGCGCCGTGCGGCACGCCCTTGCGGCGGCACTCCTCATAGCGCTGCTCGGCACGGTCGAGCAAGCGGCCCAGCTGTGTAAAACGACCCGTTTTGTCGGTCGCCACAATGGGCTGCTGACTCAGGATACGATACGGTAAGTTGGCGGTATAGGTATCGAGCCGCAACAGCGCCACGATAAAAAACACCACCGCACCCAACAAAAAGCCAAAGCCGTAAAACTGCTGCGGCAAAAGCAACGACACGGCGGTCGCCAGCCCTGCCACACCGGCAAACAGGCCCGAGGCCAGAACGGCTCCCTTGTAGTCGGTAAAGTACAGCAAGATAAGCAGGATCGTGTTGCCCACGGCATACAGGCCGTAGCCTACGCATAACGTGCGAAAATACCCGTGCATAAGATTGTTAAAACCCAGCGGCAGGGCCGAGAGCACTGTGGTCTCGAGCGAGATGACCGCCGCGGTCACAAACAGCTGCTTGAGCGCGCAAAAGCGCAGTTCGCTGTTGAGCGTGGAGAGCATCTCCTCCTCGGCCACCACAATATCGCCCACCACGCCGCCGTCGTTGAACAGGCTGTAGTAGTCACGGTAGCGCGGATAGAAGTTGACTTCGACCGACACCACAAAGTTGACGGTCGTGACCAGAATGGTCAAAAACGCAAGCAACGCCGGCACATCATGATAGGGCGCGCCGTAAAACAGGCCTTTAACCTGCACGCCAATGGGCCCTGCCCAAATAATCACCAGATGCGCAAAGAGCCCCAGGTTGGTAAACAGGCCCGTGAGCGCCAGCGGCATAAATTGGTCGAGCCAGCGCAAAAATAGCCAGGGGCTGCGGTCGCTCTGGGGAAAATACCGGTACAGCAGCACCACGTCCCAGGCGAGCATCACACCATAGCCCAGGGCGATCGAGGCCAGCAGGCCCTCGACCGGCGGCAGCCCCAGCACCAGCGCGGCCAGGGCGCACAGGCACGCCACGCCAATGGCCGCAGCAAAGCTGCACAGAATGCCGCGGTAATCCTTGATGGCCGTGAGATAGCTCATGCCGTTCCAGTTGACGATCATAATGTTGAACAGCCATAGGCACAGCAGCCCCTGCAGCAGCGTGGCGCCCGAGAACAGCAAAAAGATGCCGTAGAGCACCGTGCCCGCAACGAGCATGATGGCGTTGGAGCCCCAAAACGAGGGCAGGACCTCTTCTTCGCGCTCGGCAAACAGCATGTCCGCCAAAAAGCGCGTGACCGGCATGGAGAAAAAGCTTGTGAGCGTAAGCGAGGCCAGCAGCGTATAGGTCACCATGCACACCAGCAAATCCTGGTTGGCGCGACCCACGCCCCACAGACTGCACAGCACCAAGATACCCACCTGGAGCAGCACGCCCAGCAGCATGGGGCCCGTGCACACAATGCCGGCGTAGCCATAGGCGCGCATCGTGGCAAACAGACCTTTGCGCCTAAACAGGCGTTTGAGCTCAAAACCGATTCCGGCCACCGGCTACTCCCCCTCTCTGGGCAGGTCAAACGCACGCGCCGTCTCGTCGTACAGCGCGCGATAGTTGGCGAGCATCTGCTCGTGAAAAAAGTATGTGGCAACGCGACGCTGGCCGCGCTCCCCCATCTCGATACGGCGGGCACGGCTCGCACACATGCGTTCCATGGCATCGGCCAAGCCCTTGCGATACATGGGCGGCGTCACAAAACCTGCCACGCCAAAGTCGTCACCGGGGGCACCCTCGAGCAGCTCACGGCAGCAGCCGACCTCGGTCGTCACGCAGGGGCGGCGCGCTGCAAGCGACTCCAGCACGCTGAGCGGCTGGCCCTCGGAGATGCTCGTCAAAATGGTAAAGTCGAGCTTTTCCATGTACTCGACCACATTGACGCGGCCGGTAAAGATCAGGTCGCGCACGCCCAGGGTGTCGACCAGCGCGTGGCACTCGGCGCCGTACTCCTCGTCATCCACGCCGCCCATAATGTGCAGACGCACCTTGGGCAGGCGCTCGTGCAGCTCAAAGAAGGCATAGATCATGGTCTTGACGTCCTTGATGGGCGCCAGGCGCACCACCGCGCCAATATCCACCCAGCCGTCATCGGGCTTTACGGGAATGTCCTTAAAGCGATCGAACTGGATGCCATTGGGGATAACCAGGCATTTTTCTGTATCGCATCCCATGTCGATTTGCGTCTTGCGGGCGTTATGGAACAGGCTCGTCACGCGGAAGGCGCGGCGGTAGATTTCCTCCGAAAGCAGGTAGAAAAAGCGGATCCAGCGGTCCTTAAACGACGGCACCACCCAGTCGGCACGAATGATCTCTTCCTCGCGCTCGCGGGTATAGATGCCATGCTCGGTCAGCAATGCCGGCGCGTTATGAACGCTCGAGCCAAGGCTCGCAAGCAGACCGCCGTAGCCGGTCGAAATGGCGTGATACACGTCGGCAACCGGGACCTCGCTGCCCAGCAGATAGAGCACGGGTAGCAGCATGGAGCGCATAGTGTGGAATGCATCAGCAAAGGGTGTGTAGGGGTACTCGGCCAGGCACACGTCGCGGAAGATGTCCATAAACGTGCGGCTCTGCAAAAATGAGAGCGGATGCACGTGGCGGCGCTGGAAGATATCGAACAGCACGTCCCAGTCCGGATTGGAGAGCGAAACCAAACGGCGCAACGCCTCGCGCTCGCGGTCATCGAAGTCGACTTCTTGCTGCTCGCCCGAAAGCCGCAGGGCATCGTCCAGGAACACCTCGTGCACCTCGACGACGTTGCCGGGCAGCTCGTAGACAAACTTGCCGCGGTCTTCGGCGTGAGCGCCAATCACCCACAGCACAAACTCGTACTCGGGCATCGCCGTGATGTAGCCGTGCATCCAGGTGGATACGCCGCCGTGCACATAGGGGTAGCAGCCCTCGAGTACCAAGCAGATTCTCATTTGTCGCCACCCTCCTTGCGCGCAATGGTCACCGTCTTGTCCGTGGCCTTGACCAGGTACAGGTCGCCCGTCAGATGCGTAATCTCGCCACCCTTGACCGCACCCGGCACGTCGTTGTTGGCGCGGAACATGAGCCACGCTTCGTCGTGGAAATTGCCCAGACTGAGCGTCCAGGCATCCGCACTGGTATCCACGCTCACCGTCACGGACGAAAAGCGCTGGATGGCGCCCGAGCATTCCGAACCGGTCTGGCGCCGCAGGTCGGGCGCAGACTTGGTAAGCCACTCCAGGTAGTTGGTCAGACCGCCCTTGTAGACCTCCCAGCCCTCCTTGGCTCCGCGACCGGGATCCAGTAGGTCGTCCGGATGCATAAAGTGCGTACTCACGTAGTGCATGTTGAGCTCGGACACGGCTGCCAGACGCATATAGGAATCGTTGACCATGCCGCCCGAGACAATACGTGGCTGCTCCACAATGCCATCGCTCGCCACGCCAAACTCCTGCACATAGGGCAAGTCGGTGCCATCCTCAAAATACGTACTGGCGATGGTCTTAATGCGCGGAACGTCGGTGCCAATAAGCTTGCGCGCACGGGCCGAAAGGATATTCGACGGTGGCACATAGACCGAGCCGTGCGCGTTGGGCAGTACCTCGTCCTGGAAGGCTATAAGCTCGTTGAGCGATGCGACGAGCGTCTCCTTGTTCTTCCACGTCTTGTAGTCGTACAGTGTGCCATAGTCGGTATCCCAGAGCGCCAGCGGCTGATGGTTGTAGCCGTGGAAACCCAGCTCTCCGCCCATCTGCAGCAGCATGCCGCCAAAGTAGCGAAACTGCGTGGTATCGGCCTGGCGCGCAGGCTCGGTCTGGTTGACCGCGTCCTCGTAGTTTTCGATCATCACGCCGGTAAAGCGAACGCCATATTTTTGCGCGAGCTTTTGCAGATCGGGCCACCAGACCTTGGTATAAAAGTCGGCGATAGAAAGCCCGTAGTCGCGCTTGATGTAGGTGCCGTCGCCCGAGGGCACGGGGCTGGGAAAGTCGTCCAGATAGAAGACGGCGCTGTTGATGACGGGGTAGGCCGTGGCATCGCCCAGCAGGCTGATCGCCGCGGCGTAAAAACCGCGCATGACCTTGTCATAGATACCGATATTGCACACCACGGTGCGACCGCTACCGCAGTCATTCGACCAAATGAGCGGGGCGCCCGCATCGCCGGTCTTAGCCCACACACGAGCCGTCTCGCGCAGCGAAACCGAACGCGACGAATCAAAGGGGTCCGAGAGCTCGTAGCGCTCTCCCCCGCCCAGCATAAAGTCCTCGCTCGGCACAATGCTTTCGGCTTTTACATAGTCATATCCGGCAGATTCAATGCCAAGCTTGGGAGCAATCAATTGCAGATAGCCCGAGTTATCCGGAGGCATGGCGAGCATAAGCGAACCGCCGGCACTCACCCAACTCATAATGTCGCTCAGGTGCGTACCGAGCCCATCGAGCGACGGCATGAGCAAAATCACGCGATCGTAGGAGGTCAGCGAGGGAATGGCATCCGCGCCGTCCAGCGCAAGGTCCACGTCGCGGTGCGCGATCTTCATGTCGAGCAGAATCTGGTCGAACTGCTCCTTTACGTCCTCGACGCCAGCTTGATCGGAATCGGTAATGACCAGGCACGTGGGCTTTTGGCCAAATATTGCCGAGGAGGCCGGAACCGCATCGTTGGCGGCAAGCATCCCCAGCTTATGCTGGCCCGCACTGTACTGCACGCCGGCGCGCTCCACCAGCAGCACGGCCGCCATGGCAATAAAGACCGCCCACACCACAAGCAGCCCCATCCAGCGAAAATGGCCCGCACGGTCGCGGATATGCTGTACCACGCTCATCGGGCCTCCTCTCCGTTGCGCCAAAACGCCAGTTCCTCGCGGTTGGCGGCGCTCAAGTATACATGCTGTTTGTCAATCGCATCGATCACGCGGTGGACCTCGTCACCGTCGCGGCGCATCACCGCCAGGCGCAGGCAAAGCATCCAAACCTCCTGCTCCTCGGGCACGTCGAGCACCAGCTGGTCGGTCACGGCCTGCGCCTCGTCGATCTGTCCGACATCGGCCAGCGCCGTCGCGTATCGAATGCGAAGCTCAAGGGTGTCCTCGCGCTCGCAGCGACGCGCAAGCAAGCGCGCGTACTGTTGGCGTTGAATCTGAGCCACGCGCCCCTCAGCCAAGCCCGAGCCCAAGTATTCACCAAGAAAATCGCAGTATTCGTTGAGGTTTTGCGCGCTCGGGTCCGTCTTAAAGGCACGCTCCAGCTGCTGCAGTTTAAGGTCGGACTCCTTCGAGATCTGCGCCACCGCCGTCGCGGCATAGTGCGCCACCTCAACGTCGTCGTTAAGCTTAGCCGCCTGCAGCTGCGCCAGGTACGCGTCGGGCTCCTCGGTGAGCATGGAGAGCATTAGGCGGCGCCGTTCTGCCGGGTCGTTGACGATGAGCGCCTCCTCGAGCGGCACTACGCCTGCATCGGCATCACCACTCGGTACCGACATACTACGATGCAGGTCGTCGTTGAAGCGCAGCGACTCCAGCGCAGACTCTTTCAGCCCCTCGCCAAACGCCGTTCCGCGGACCGATAGCAGAACCACCAGCAACGGGCCCCACAGCGGCACCAGCACTATCACAGCCAGCATATGCCCGCGCACCGGCAGCAGGCCCAACTTCATAAGCGTCCACAGCACCAGGCAAACCAGCGCATGAATCAGCAACAAGACGGCGGCAACGACAAGCGAGATCAAGCGGCACCCCCCTCACCGTCACCGGTGTCAGCAATGTGTTGCAGCAGCGCCACGATGTCCTCGCCGTCGACGGGCTCCACCGCAATCTGCTTTGCGCTCAGGCGCTCGCGGATAATGGGCAGATCGCATGCCTTTGCCTGGCGCATAAGCAGGTAGAGCACGTCGCCGTCGATCAGGCCCGCCGCATCGCTCTCGCGGATCGCCGACCCAATCGCGCCCACCAGCTCGCCGATAGGCTCCATGCCTGGTACCACGCGCAGGAGCAAAAAACTCCCCATCTTGCCATCTGCCAGCGCCTGCTCGGCCGCGAGCTCTTGGCCAAAGGCAGCCTGCTTGAGCACGCAAGTGCCGTCAACGCAGCGTTTATCCTGTGCCACCGCCTCATAGTCAAAGGCACGGCCAAGCGCGCTTTCGACCAGGCCGCACAAGATGCGGAACAGGTTTTGGTAATAGAGCGTCATTTGGTTTTCGGCCGCACGACGCACAAAAATCAACACGGCGGGTGCCCCGTCGCGCTCGATCGTGTATCCAAACATGGGAAGCCCCGGCGTCAGCTCGCGGTTCACCCACAGATTCGAACGACCCCCGTCGCCCAAAAGAGGTGCAAGCTGCTCAAGCGTGAGCGAGCGTGCAGCATCTTCCGCAATCGCGGGACTTGCTGCCACCAGGCGTGCAAATGCCCCGCCCGAAACATGGTAGATCGCCACCGAATCGTTCTCGAGGATCTCGCCCAGAAGCTCGCAGCACTTGCGATAGATGTCGCGTGGGTTGAGCACGTCAAGCTCCTGCGTCACGGCAAAGATCTTGCCAAAGCTGTCGTGGCGACCCACGATCTGGCGCCTGTACGCGCGCTTGTCCTCGATCGCGTCGTGGTAGAGCTGCGTAAGGAACGTATTGCGGTTGCGCGCGAGCTCGTTTTGATCGCGCTCCGCCCTAATGGCTTCGCTATTGCGCAGCTGCACATAGCCGCACACGGCACCCACAACAAAGTACGCAATAAACGGCAGCCAGTTGGACGGCTCGTAGAACAGGCCCTGGAAGGTATAGCCGTACAGAGTAAAGTAACTCGCGGCCAAACCCACCGACGCCAGCAGCGCCGCAACCAGGCCAAAGTCCAAGCCATACAGCGTGCCGATGAGCACCACGTAGAGCAGGCGATAATCGAGCACGTTGAGCTGGGTCGATTGAGAGAACAAGCGCTCCAGCACTTCAAAGAGCACCCAGGCGACTGCCGTCTCCAGGCATTTGACAGGCAGCGTGCGCATTTGAATGCGGTCGATGGCCGCGCGCAAGGGGTTGACCTTCTTTGCACGACCAGCATCCCAGCGAGCCTGAATGGTCGAGAGGTCGCGTAGCAAGTCGTAGCGCTGAAACCAGCCATAGCGCACGCGAGCGACGTCGCTGGCAGGCAGGGCGTAGCCGGCAGAATCGCCATAGGCAACTGAGAGTCCTGGGAACAGTGCCTGAAGGGCCTCGCCCACCTCACCCACCGTGTGATGGAAGGTATCGGCTACGTCGAGCGTCTCAAAGTTACCATTCCAGCTGTCGAAGATACGGCGTACCAGCACCGAAAGCTCCTCGGCACACAGCAGGGGAAACGCCGCATCCTGCGCGCCCTGCAGAGCGGCCGATCCGGTTGAGCACGCGTCGAACAGCGGCACCAAAAACGGGTCTTCCAGCGCGGCAGACGCGGTATACAGGAACGGCACGCGCAGGATCTTAGTCTGAACGCCCTCGCGAGCAGCGTAGTAGCGGCACAGGTCGTTGGCTGCGTGCGCGATAATGCCCTTGCCCGTTCGCCCCGCGGCATCGGCGGCACCCTCGGCACCCGCGGGACCTGCTATATACAACAGCTGGATCCGGCGACCCGCGCACGTACGAAAGACCGAGCGCAGCAGCTCGATATCGCCCACGGTATCGGTATGCGGGGTTAGGTAATTAGACAGGTAGACCACGCGGTCGAACTCGTAGGCCTGATCCAGGTGCTGGAGGAGCACTTTCCACGAGGCATGGAGCGACGACTCGTCGCGGCGCGCGTCCTGCGCGGCTACGACCTGCACATGGTCGCCGGGGAATGCCTTGGCGCAAAAGTCATCGTCAACATATGCGGTGTTGCCAACAACCAGCACCTCCATGGCGTACTCCTCCCCTAAAATCCACTTCTGTCATAGTCAAACATGCGTATTTTACGCTGTAAACGCGAGCTAGGGCGCCTTTAAGGCTGTTTTAAGAACTTTTTTAGAGGATGTGGGGACATCGAGAGTGCTAAATGAGCACCCAATCCAGAAGTATGCGGTAAATTCAAGACATGCCGACAACACGGTATAGTGACAACACGTCTACCTGCGGTTTCTTTACGCAAAAACAACGGCGTGCTCGAGGGCTCCGGAATTTGCAGCATACTTCCGGCGGGCACTCAGCTGCTATTTCAACAAGTCAACCAGCAAAAACTCTCCGCTCTTTCGCTTACTCGTCTCCGCATGAGCTTTAATTGCCTTTACAAGTTTTTCGCCGTTGCCCCAATATTCCTCAAGAAAGTCCTTCTCTTTAATTTTGCCTAGTCCAAGACGCTGCTTGCAGAATTCATTAGGCTTAAGTTGTCTATCCCTTCTGGTCGCGTTCTCCCAATCCCGATAGGCACCCTCGGCGTGAATCACAAGCATCTCGACCTCCGGCCGCGTAACAAAACTCAGCACTTTAGTGCCGTTCTGCCTGCGCTTTGGAAACTCAAACTTGGGAGCGCTGCTGTCCACAATCCGTGCAACCGCAAGTCCTTCAGCCCCAGCAGTCTCGTAGTTCATCGAGAAATAGTCGTTTGCAATTTCGGAAGCCTTGCGTTTTCGCGTGTAAGGACGATCAACAATGAGGGCATCTTTGACCACTCGTTCTCTTGGGACGATCAACAAATCGTTGTCATACAGCACCTGAATAACGACACCCTCTGCAGTTCCTTCACAGCTAAACAAGACAAAACGACTTGATAGAATGTCTTTTGCCTGATTACCCATTGATGTGCTCGCAAACATATTCGCGCATCGCTTGAACGTCGGGGTACTTAGGCATAGACCCCTTAATCACATTGTTGATGATCACATCGCTCTTTTTGTTCTCAATCCGATTGATACGCTCGGAATACTTGATGAGCTCTGTCTTAAACGAATCGTCGCGCACAAGAACAAAGACATTGTCTTTACGTCTCAGCACATCAAGGAGCTCCGAGTAATGAGTCGAAAAGAGCAAAGTTGCCCCATGGGGGTTCGTAACGGGAGAAGCAAAAAGCTCAATCACTGTGCCAACAAGTGATCTATTAAGACCCGTTTCAATCTCGTCCACAATCAGATAGCCCCCATTTCTGAGAGCGGTTATCGCTTGATTGACCAGCTCAGCGCCCAAGATCGTTCCATTTGACAGAACAGAAGTCGCGATCGCGACATTCATCACTCGCTCCGCTCGCTCACCCTTAAACTTAAGATGGAACACTTGGTTTTCCTTGTTCCAGACAAGATATTCAACACTCGGATCAAAAGCCTGAACAACAGGGGTTGGCAAGCTCGTCAAAGGCAGCGTGCGCTCGGGGGACTCCACCGAGACCATCTTTTTACCCGTGATGACAGACACGATTGACATGTTGTCATCCAGGAAAGTTCGTTGGGCATCGTTAAGAACAAGGTCACCATCATCAGGCCCCTCACGAACCAGAATAGGCTCAGAAACATCCTTCAGATGCTCGATATTCAAAACGACCTTTCTAGAGACGCGCGATACGGGGCATCTCCAAAGCCATTCATTCTCAAATGCAAGCGATTCCGCAAAAGAAGTATCCTCCGCAGCTACGCCATCTACTTTGCGAAGCCGAGACTCAATAAGATAGACCGAACCTTTTTCGAAAAAAACACAGGCAACATTGACTTGGCGCTCCAAGTTTCCGAGAACATCGGAGCCAGTTGCAAAGCGGCGCATAACAAAGCTGCCAGACATATAACCAAGTACAAAGCGCACGAGGTTGAGAGTCGTTGTCTTGCCGGATGCGTTAACGCCAACAACGCCCATTACATTTTGAGAATAGAGCGAGGACCCAACTGGCAGCGGAAACACGTCAGCATAATTACCTTCTTCATCGCTCAAAACTCGATCGGCAGCAATAAAATCAAGTTCTAAACGCTTGTCCTTAAACAGTGTGACCCCATCGATTCTTAATTTAAGAAGTTTCACAGCGACCTCCTCTTAGACAATTCAATTATAAACAGTTTTCCTGTTTATAATTTGAAAAACAAGATTTCTGAGAAAAGCTCAGTCATTTAAGTTCATGCACAGAGACCCCCGTCGACCGTTGCGATGTTCGCAGACACGGTCCGTGCCCCCTTCGTCTGTGATTTATTGTTTATCCGCTGGAAATCACATAACGAGGTGCGGACCTTGTTCCGGTATGCGATTATCAATTTACGAAAGAAACCATGCGTCATCGGCATACATCGATGACCTGACGAACGGCCGTCTCTATATGAACGCAGCCGGCTACTGCTACGGCCTGCCTGGCGGCAGCATCGTCATAATCAGGATATGCATCAACAGAAGAACGTCCAAACACATAACGAGGCAGGTTCCCGAGGGGAAATACAAACGCGAGTCGAGGCGATGCCCACGAAGCCCTTCTCGATGGAGTCGAGAGAGAAGATAGCGCGGATTGACAACCATAGGAATGTCTTTCGCGACGCTGCCGTCCATCACCCATAGGCGAGCTCTACTAACGCTGGCAGAACGCCTCCGCAAGAAACAGCCTTACCGTAGCTCGCGTACTTAGCTAAAAGCGCGTTGTAATAATCCGGTTCGACCTGCCTGCAAAAGCTCAAGTGGCCTAAAACGCGATGGGCGTAATTACGATCGCACTCGCGCATAAGCACCTGGTATAACGAGCGCTTTAGCTCTGCTTTTCTTTGGGGCCCCAGTCGAAGAACGCCATTGCAGTCAAGATAGATGCCCGTGATTTTACGAAGGTGCCCTCGCCCAAAACAACGAGTTTTGTCATTATTCAAATCAAACCCCTTTTGCCGTAGGCGGCCACCAACAATAGCTGAAATCTCCGCAGAGTCTATCCATTCAGTTGATGAAATGCAGATGTCGTCAGAGTATCGCGAGTAGACGAATCTTTCGCCTAGTCTAGCTGCAATCTCATTGTCAAACGAAGCCATTATGCGATTGGCAATAAAGGGCGAACACGGAGAACCCGTTGCAAGAGAACCCCGATAACATGATAAAGCTACGAGAAGATCGACATCGTCTGCAGTAAGACGCGAGCGAAATTCAGCGTTTGTCGACCGATACGTTCCCCCTGAAAACAAATTCCTAACCATTTGCTGAGTGCAGGACTCAAAGAAATGGCAAATATCAAGCAGAAGAAAATGACTGCTCTTAGCATGGAGCCCGGCATTACGGCAGACGCTTGAACCCTTTTCGTAAGCTGTAGCGTAAGGAAGATCTATATCAAACTCCGTATTTATATAATCCGAAATCCAACATTGGACGAGCTTCAAATCTGGCAGAGGCGCAACAATCTTTCTCCCACCGGCAGAAAAACAGTGATACCTATCTGCCGTTGAGCTTACAAGGCCCAATAGCTGACAATTTGTCATTCCAAGGTCGAAGCAAATTCTATCCGCAATAGACACCGGCAACGCCTCCATACCCCATTGATCTCTTACGAAGGATTACCCGCGCCCTCATATTTAAGAAATCTCGGTCTTCGTATCCCTTAAACATGAAATAGGAATCAAGGTGTATCGTGCTTTTAATCAGATAATCAGGACCCCTATTGCATCTCACTTTAGAAACAAGACCGGTAGCTTTCATCATGCAGCAAACATCCGACCAAGATATCGGAACGCCGGCATTTTTCATGTCTGCATTTAAAATGGGCGAGAATATTTTGAGCTTACTAGCACGGAAGCCTTTAGCCGCACAGTATATCGTTCGTAAATCGGTCTCCGACATGGGGCCCAATATTTGAAGCAAATCAAGTAACTCATGGACGAGCGAGCCCACGTTAATCTTGGACTCGTCTCGATTGATCATCTTTCTAGCGGCCTTTAGGCCAGCCTTGCCCCGCTTAGTAGCATTAACGCCAATAAGGGGTCTTAGTTCAGAAACAAAGCGGCACAAGTCAGGCGAAGACATTGGGTTATTTAAGTCTAAGTAAAAGACTTTGTTAAGCGAAGAGTCGCCCATGGCTATTTCTTCCACTGGCCCATCAATCAAGAAGCTCCGAGAGCCCTTATATTGCTTTCCAACAGCAACAGAGGTAATCCAAGCGGCATGAGGCAAAGCGGAGAAAGCACCCAACTCGCAAAAAGATCCACAGCTCTCTGCAAAAATCAATATCCAGTCCGATATATCGGCAAGCATGGCCTCTTGCTGAAGTAAATTAAGTCTCGAACCGTCCATTTCCGCCGCTACGTCTTCGGCGGTAAGACAAAAAACGTTTTTTAAAGCCTCGGTGTGATTGTTGGACACATAAGCTCTAAAGAATCGTCGAGAGGAATGCAGGCTCTGATCACCGCCGCAGGGAAAGATAAACAAGGGCAGTTTATTAACGTCACGATTAACCCTCAGATGATTTCTCAGGATATTCAAATCAGTTTTACTGATACAGTCGCAGAGCATTGCACCTCGATTCCAATAAGGACAAGGCCGCACAGTCCGTGCATATGGTCATTCCGTAGGCACGGTTTCGGGTCCGTGGCTATGGAATGACCATATGCACGGACCCGAATTGGTAAAAACGTCTCAGTCCATCTTTAACAGAGGACTCGCTCCAGTCGGGGCGATCAATGACTAGCTGCGACCTTGTCTCAAGTAACTTTACCATCACAATTAGTGCCTAAGGTTTGATATTAGCCGGCTATAAATAGAAAGCACGCTAGTCCCAAATCAAGTTTATGCTTCAAAATGCGCTCTATCGAGCAGCGAGTCACCTATTCCCGGCTGCTACTCGCGTAGGATCAAACCTCGCCCTCAACCCCCCCCTTCTTCTTGCATAACACATGTATCGCGTGTTCGCCCAAGATTGCCGTGCACAGCTTCAACACCGCACCCTTTACGACGTTGAAGAAGTTCTTAAGAAACGGTGCGTCCATGTCGTAGTGGTTTACGTTCCTAAACAGCGCATAGATTGCCAGAAACGTTTGGGCAATGACCACGACAACACTCATTGCAAGAGCATTGTAGGGCGACTGGGAAAGCCGCACCAAGGGCCTCAAGCGCAGTTGGGCAAACCAATCTCCGGCGACCAACAATCCGTCTTGGGCAGTCTTAATAACCCATAGGGAAAGTAGTTACGCATAAGGAGGTGACGCATAATTTCTTTCACAAATTGACAAACACATAGAGGGACACGGTCCACGCGTCTTCATATGATTTCTGGCGACTAGACAATAAACCATCGAGGAAAGGGGCACGGCAGTATTTGCGAACATCGTATCAGTCGACGACGAGTCGTCCGAGCCCGTCGGGGCCGAACGCTACGAGAGGGCGGCGGGCCGGGAGGTCTACCGCAGCGGCCACTACGCTTGGAAGCTCGTCACCGGGGCAGGGGAAGTCGAGCTCGGCGTGCCGAAACTCCGCGGCGCGACCTTCCGGACGGCTGTCATCGAGCGCTACCGCAGGCGCGAGACCTCGGTCGAGGAGGCCATCGTCGAGATGTACCTGGCGGGCGTCTCAACCAGGAGGATCGAGGACGTCTCCGAGCTCCCCTGGGGGGCGCCGGTGTCCACCGCGAGGACGGTGCGCGACGGGTTCGCCGAGACGCTTGCCTACACGGAATTCCCGCCGGAGCGCTGGCGCCGGATCAGGTAGAACGACGGGGTCGAGCGCATCAACCGCGAGATCAGGAGGAGGACGAAGGTCGTCGGAACCTTCCCGGACGGCAACTCGACCCTCATACTGGTGACGGCGAGACTGAAGTTCATAGTGAAGCAAAAAGCGGCAAGAGGAGATGCCTGGATATATCGAAGCTGGACGAGATGGACGAGCTGAAGGGAGAGGCGAAGGGCCAGAAGAGGATGGGGCCGAGGACGGCTAAATCAATTTGCGAAAGAAACTTGACGGTACCAGAAAATGTGACCCAACCCCTCACTCTGCCGTCGAGTCATTATGATAATTAACAACGTAAAACGATGAGGAGCCCAGGCGGAACTCAAGTAGACGGGAACAACGTGCAATCAATCGAACCTCTAAAAACCACGGACGGTCTGGGCGAAGGCAAAGGCGGCATTTGGAAGAAGTGGCCTTGGAAAGACCTAGATCACTATGAATTAATGTCTGATCTTATTCTTAAGGCTAACTACAGCATTCAGGACTTCAATGCTGTCATCAAAGACGGTTTTTCTCCCAGCATTAAGGACACTGTATTTCTGGTAGCACTTGCCACCTGGATTAAAGATGCATACTGGCAGATTAATTACGCCTGCTTGAAAGAAGTAATTAGAACCAAATTCGAGTTCTCAAGACAGAATGAACTCACAGAGGCGCGTAATTATCTTGAAGCGGTTCGCTCAATCGTAATTGCACACCCCCTAAATTCGACGAGGCATGAAGAATACGGCTTTGGTCCAGAAGGACGAATTTGTATTGATATGCGACGGAAAAGCCTTCTCGATTCATATCCGGGCAGAGTGATCTATCGCATTACACCAAAAGGATTCAAAGAAACCGACAGTGTCGAGGACAACGAAATTGCACTAATGACCTGTCGCCGAAATAAAACAGAAAATGGCAAGCTACATTTTGAAAGATGTTGCCTGGATATGTGCGATATCCGCAACTCAGCCCAAGTCTACATTGACGCCTTGTACGAACTCGATCGACATCTCGGTCGACTAAGAAAGAAAGACTTCGAAACATGAGTGTGATCTTCTCTAGCGAATTGATCTACGCTCAGCCGTAACTGCATTTTGAACATCCTTTAGATGCTTCTGCGCCTTTCGGCGTTTATCTTTTAAATCCTTAACTGGATCAACGTCAACCTCATTAAAAACATGGGTTATATCACCGTCACGATATGCAACAAAGGAAATGCCGCCTAACTTGCCGACAGCTTTGCCGTGCTGCGATAGCAATTTCTTCATATCTCTGCGAACGGCACGTATTCTAGGCTCAGCACAATCCAGAAAATGGCAGAATAATTTAAGCACAAGCTCCTGGTACTTCATGTTTGTATACCTGAAGCAAAGGTACGAGCAGCCGGACGAATCACGTTCTTTCATTATCGAAATTGACTTGCTTAAAAAAGCGCGCAGTTTTGGCGAGGTATTGTAGTCGCGCAAATCGGCAATTTGGTCAAGATCAAATCGGACCCTAATCAAACCGTTTTCCCTAACAAGCGAAACAACGGTTTGACCATGCTGAACGGGATTTCGAATCTCATACATAAAAACATAGAGGCCACCTCGGTCATACCAAGCAGAAGGCAACTTCCAATATTTTTTATATAGTTCTTTTTCAGAACCTCGATCATAAACCCGCATGACCGCTTGCATTCTATCGACAAGACCACGGGCTGCGGATACATAATTACCAAAGGCGGCGTTAACAACAGTCCTTTCGCCAAAACCACCGCTGGTAAAGCCGTCGGGCAAGAAGTCAGACCGATCGCACGGAACCAGGCGCCGCAGTTCACCGTAGTTCCATCGAAACTGTTCATACAGTTGGTTAACCTCCCAAAATGACCGCACAACACCGTCATACTCTTTCACTTTGGTTGCAGAATCGCCCTCGAGATATTCAATCTTTGAAAGCGCTTCCTGGGCTTCGTCGCTCACCGATTGAAGCGGCAAAACATGAACTAAATCTGCCAAAGTAATTCCCCCTTGAATCCCAGATATATGTATCGGCCCGAAGCAACACCGCCCATGAAAGGACGCCTAGCATCAAAACGGCAACATCGCATGTCCACTCAAGTTCGAACCCAGAGAGGCATACATCGACGACCTAATAAACGGGCATTTCTACATCAATGCTGCCGACAACTAACATGGCCTGCCTGGCGAACAGGGCAATCCGTTCTAGGCGTCCATGGCTCCCAGGGTGCGCCCCATCAGGATCCCCTGATACACTAGCCCTCAACTAACTGCACACAAAACCTCGGCCGAGTTTTATGTTCAAGAAGAAACCCCTCACGCTAAAGCAACAGTTAGCTTTGTGAGATCACCCTGGAGCAGATGCAGCAATGACATCACTAGCGACAACAGCCAGTTATAATTTCAACCTGGCCTATTTAAATAGCGCTGTGCCCCCTATCGCAAAGCTAATAGTTCATGGCCGTGTTTGTTAGGACGATAGCCGCAAAACGAGTACAGCTCCGATTCGCACTCAGTTCCTGGACAGACAAGCTCATCTTCAAAAAACAGATGATTAAGACAAACAGGGTTCTTGGAATGTTCAAGACACAGGTAACGTCCAGCTTTACTGGAATAATGCCAGCGCCCAAAGTCGACAATCATTGATTTAAGTGCGTTGGCGGAGCGCCTTCCAAAATATATCCCTCGAATTGACAAATTTCCATGTGCGACATCCGGAGTCATTCTTAAATTAAGCCCTCTGCCACCGCCCACAGGACTATAAGCAACACAGGGTTCGTATGAATAAAACTCATCAACAATTGCATTGCTCAATTGATAGGTAGTCTCACCGAGAACTTCAAAGGGGCGAGAAAACTCTTGATGCAAATAATCATGCAGCAGGCAGTATTGTCCGAATGCAGTCGGGCTTTGCCCAAACAGCCTACGCACTTCGGAAGGAATATAAACACCAATACCAATAGCTTTAATAGGTCTAGCGACCTCATACGCTATCAAAGCAAATTGGTCATCAACGTTCACCCTGGCTTCGTCAAGCGTCGTGACTGGGTCACCGCAATTGACATATAAATAGCTCTCACCGGGTTTGTTTAATCGCCCAAAATTGGTCACGCAGTTATTCGGTGGCTCCCACAGTTGACCCTGGTCAATAAACTGAGCTCCATAATCGAGAGAAGAAGAGACACTTCGCGCACGAAAAACAGTCGCCCCCTTAGGTAAACTAATGTATTCAGGAAACTGTAAGTACATGCCATCAACACGAAGCTGATTATGCAATATTTCTTGAGCATTTTCATGGCGGACATCAGCCCAGAGAGAACTTAGAGCTGGCAGCCTACATTCAAATTCCGCCTTTTCCAATGCAGCAATAAAACCATCCAAGTCACCTTGAATACAATTAAACATCCTCGCAATAACTGAGCTATCAAGGGGCTGACCAAGCTCTCCAGCAGAAATAAACATAGAACGATGCAAGATAAAACGTCCTCCAAACAAAACCAGACAATCACGCGCGCCAAGGTCAAATTTACTCGGTCATTACAAAATAATATTACCCTGCAGAATAACCGAGAATAACCTGTGGCCAACACCACCATCCAACCCAAAGCCCACCTCCAGCCCCCATCTGTCCAAGGAGCTGGCCGCCGCCGAGCCCGATATCGCCGCCAAGACTATCTACTGCGGCCCCATCGACGCGTTCTACGACTTCAAGCTGGGCACGCTCGAGTACCGCAGCCTGCGCTCCGAGACCGAGACGCTCGACGAGGCCGACCACCAGAGCGTGGCCGTGGTCAACTACACCGAGCGCGAGGTCCCCTACACGCGCGTCATCGAGCACAAGCACTTCGAGTTCGGCACGCAGGACAGGACCGTCATCACGCGCGAGTACCCGGCCGACTGGAAGCCCGGCGACGAGCCCTACTACCCCATCAACGACGCCAGGAACGAGGCCCTGTACAGGCAGTACGAGGAGCTGGCGGCGCAGGAGGGCGACGTGGTCTTCGCCGGTCGCCTGGGCGGCTACAAGTACTACGACATGGACAAGGCCATCGCCGCCGCCTTCGAGCTCGTCCGCAACGAGCTGGGCATGGAGCCGACGGAGGCGTAGGAACCATCCTGAATAACTGCTGATTGCCAACAATACGGCACAGCATTTGATTTGAGGGGTGCGGAACAAAAAACCGTGCCCCAATTTTATTAACAGGACCCTCTATCCGCAGTCTATTACCGTAAAATAAACCCAATAAAATATGTGCGGAGTGCTGGCCTGGAGCTGCCTTCGGACCCTATTGGCTGCTCACCGAGAGGCTCCGCTATGAAACGACCCCTTTACTACCTGCTCTGCGCGATCGCGTGCACGTCCATGGTCAGCGCGACGTTGCCTATGCCAGCCATCGCAGAAGCCATGCAGCCTCAGGAGACCGCCGAGCAGCAGGCACAAGCCGACGCCACGAACAGCGACGCGGGCAAGGCCGAAGGCGGCACCAACACAATCGCGACAGCAGATACCGTAGAGGACGGCAACGCAACATCCACCGACGCCAGCGCAGCCAACACGGAAAGCGCTGACGGCACCCCCACCGCCAACGCCACAGACACCGCCGCGCCCGGCACCACCGCCGCAACCGGCACCCCCACCCCATCCCTCCGAGCCCAAACCGACCCCACGCCCGCCGCAATCTCCGCTGCGTCACAATCCGGCTACGCCCACTCCGCCACCGCAAGCCAAAACGGCGTCACCTTCACCGTCTCATGGAACGACGCCCCCGCGGGCACCGCGACGACCTTCCACGTAACCCAAGCCAACGGCTCGTCCCAGGCCAAGGCGCGCATGGACGTGCCCACCTATTGGGACGGCGGCAGCCAGGAAAGCGTCTGCGACCCGTCGCGCCCGGCATGGGCCAGCTACTACAGCCTGGGCACCGCGGGCCACGACTTTACCTTTGACTTCACGGCGTCGGGCACGTACCGCATCCACTTCTACTTTATGGACAACGACAGAAACGACCCCAAAACGACAAGGGGATCTACTACCTGCGCACCACGGCGGAGGTGACCGTAAACGACGCCGCCCGCCCAAGCGTCACGCAGATCGTCAACAACGCCGTGGCCCAGTGCAAGCAGGAGACAAACGGCTCGGAATACGACATGGCGCTGTGGCTCCACGACTGGACGCTCGACCAGCTGGAGTACGACCACAGCCTCAACTGGTGCTCGGCCGAAAGCGGACTCACCCGCCACCAGAGCACCTGCGAGAGCTACCAGCGCATCTACTCCAAGCTCCTTGACGCCGCGGGCATCGCCAACGGCCGCATCACCGGCAACGGCCACACCTGGAACGCCGTAAAGATCGACGACAAATGGTGCCAGATGGACCTAACCTGGGACGACACCAGCAACAACTGGTACAGAGACCTGGACCAGCGCCATCTGTACTTTGGCCTGACCGACGAGCTCATGGCAATCGCCCACTCCGACCACACGGCAAACTACCAAAAGGGCGACTACGCCTACCGCTCAACCGACCTATCCAACAATTATTTTGTGCGAAACGGAAAGGCCGATGAATGGGCCGAGAAGTATGCCGGCCGCATTCAGCAGCACTTGAATGCCAAGGAAGAGAGCATTTCCATTGATGCTGATAACCAGTCCTTCCCGCCGAGCATCTCGGGGATTCAGAACGGGATTGTTGCGTACGCGATGAATCTGAGGGAGTGGAAAACAGGGAAAAGTAATGCAGCGATACAAGCAGTATCGAATTTCAAAACATGCTCTAGTACCTCATGGGAAGTCACTTTCGATTTCACAGTTAAATACACCAATGAAAAGAGGACGGTTGGACAAAGCAGGCAAACGGCTCGCTTCTCTATTTAATTAACGGATAACCGGCCCATGACGAGCAGCGGATCGAGGGGACGGTGGTACTTCTTCGACCCGGAAACGGGGCAGACGCTGAACGAGAATTGATAGCGATTTATCAGACATAATCACGTTGTGTATTTGCTCGTTAGGGCACTGCTGAATATCGCGAAACAGTACCGCCGATATTACGCTTGGGAAACAGGGCCGATATGGGTCTCGGTGCCTGTCTATTGCTAGCGTTCGGCATCGTGACGTCACCTTAAATTGGAATTGCATGAAGGTATAGAGCAATGCGAGTCCTGCGACAAAATTTAAGTGAACGGGCAGCCACAGAACATGTTAGCCCGCATCGCCTGCGCCACTCGAATTACAACATTCAAGACATGCTCGCGCACGCGCGAATGAACCTCCTAGGGGACAACGTTGGATTGTTCGAGGTTTCGGTCTAGATTGCGTGCGCCGCCCAGGGGACAACCCCGGGGC
>NZ_QSQW01000005.1:52091-114076 GCF_003437565.1 Collinsella sp. TF10-11AT | reverse complement strand
CACGCCGAACCCGAATGCGTTCGCGCGCGCCGTGAGCTCACAATAACCTCTGGCGGGAAAGCGGAGTCCGGTCAGGTGTCGACCGCAAGCCCGTCCTCAAGTATGGAGCATTCAACCTGCTCGTAGTTGAAGAGTATTTACCAGCAGACCAGGCACGGATTTAAAAACAATGCCGCCGAAACTGATAGAGTTGAAGTAAAGAACGATCTCCGCCGTCCTCAGCACGAAGATGAAAGAAGGGAGGGCGCCCGAGAGCCAGCAGCGGTACTGGAAGTTGCGAGGCTCGATGTTAGCGCCGAGCGATTTTAGCCGCTATTAGTCAAATGATTTTGACCAATAGCGGTCACCGAATAATGGCCACCCTGCCTGCCCGCCGCCACTACGCTGGCGGTGCCAACACGCCCGCATTAGGAGAATCATTGTGGTGAACGAGAGACACGATGACCTACAGGAAATTATTGACGCGGCGCTCCGGGAGATCGCCGCAGAAGAGAGCGACGGATTCGACCCGCAGCACTGAAAACACTCGGCGCTCTACGGGAGACGGAGGCCCATCCGCAACCGGGTCGATTAAGCTACTTTACGTAAAATACTTAGCGGTACCGATGGCTATTAATACGGCGCAATCGAATCAAAATCAATTGGAAGACCAAGTTCATAGTAGTTAAACGGCGATACATCAAGCTCGTCCAGAGCGCCATCTCCGCGACGGACCCAGGATTTTCCCTTTGCACATACAAAGGCAATCTCGACCAGCGGATGTCGATGCATTCCGTAGAAGCCGCCCATATCGATAGATACCGAATGAAGTCCCGGAGGAATCAAATCGAGTATTTTCCTGTATTGATATGGGGATTCCAAATCCTCACCCTTGCAGCACCCCGCTCCATGGGTGACGACAATTGTCGCAACCACCTCATATACGGGAAGATTGCTGTCGTTGCGAATTACGATACGCGCATCACCCGTAGCATCTCTTTCAAGCCATGCAGCAATCGAAGATGGCTGCGCTAGCTTCTCGGCCGTTTTCAGGCGCTCGTCTGTTTTCTTCAGATGCTTTGTGTCACGTAAGGCAACATAAACCGTCAGGCAAAGTGTAACAAATGCACAAATTACTTGAACAACAGCACAAAAAGCGACCATGAGCAATAACCTTCCCTCGGCACAGAATGAAACCAAGAATCAGCCCGCCGCTTACACACTGGCCGTTATTCGAAAAGCAAGCCATCAAGCCAAGTTGTTAGATATATCACAATCTTGATGCTAATAATTTAACCAGCTCATCTGATGGTCCGTTTTTTCTGATGCGGCTGTAATCTCTCACATCAGTTAAGACTAAACCGCCTGCAGACTCACAGAAAACAGCGTGTGAAGGCGCGGCATTGACGCTCGCCTTAATGCTAGATTTATTTTGGCGTAAAAGAAGCGGACGGCAAGAAGGCTGTTTCTTCTTTTTCCGATAGCTTCTCTTGGTGCATGCCATCATGAACCTCCTAAAGGCTAATCACGCAACAGCTTTTGCGCAAAGAGCGTGATTAACAATATCATGAAGCAATAGATAGAGATTTACATCAGCGATTCCGAGCTTATTTGGCCTGTTGGATGTTACATACAAGATCCCCATAATTGAATTGTTCGAACCATCTCGCGCAACAAGTCTAGAAATCATCATGCAACGATCATCGGACCCGAAATGCTCGGAATTAACATCGTTATCCAACTGCCCGCAGTCTCTGGCTTTTTCGACATTGGGACAAAGCATGACGATATGATTAGACAGCTCTTTTTTATGCAACATAAGCACGATCTTGCTACCCATTGAAAGTGGTCGAGAATGTTGAAATCTCGTCGCATTCAATGCCCCTTCCCTAGCCACCGTTGCATAGCCAACTTCATGATCAGATTTCCCGGGACACACAAGCCTAATAGCGCAGCCTATTCCGGCATGAGGACGAAAGATAGAAAAACAGGAAGCGACGCCCTTGCAGCAGACAGTTGCCAATTCGCTTAAATTAACATCTGAATTTAATGTCTCATTCTCTACTTGATAGTTAAAGCTTTGAAGCTCATCGAGCAGGCGCACGTTCCGAAAACCCCGCCTGAGCGAATGCGCGGCAACCCATCCTACCACCAAACAAACTATGAAGAGAAAGGATGGAATGGACGCCATGTTCACATGAGATGTAAGCCAATCAATGGCCCAAGGAAATTTGCCATCCGTTAGTAGCTTCTCCACAAAAAGATTGGCGAACCAAGCAATTAGCCCACCAAAGCCAAATTTCATTAAGGTGTCCAATATCACTAGGGGGATGCCCCTGCTGAGCCCTACACTATAAAATCGAAAACAGGAATACTCACGCTTCCCTCGTTTACCGTAGTGCATCCAATCTTCAAAAGAATATCTATCAATCATGCCATCGCCTCCCGCCGCTACAATTTATATTAAAGCTTTGTGAGGTACTCCCCCAGCTCTTCCTCCCAGTCGGGCATGTGGAAGCCGCTGGTCTCGAGCCTGGACAGGTCGAGCGCGGAGTGGACCGGGCGCGGTGCGACGGGGCCGGCGGCGTTCGCGTAGTAGTCGGCGGTCGAAACCGAAACTACCTTCTCCCCATTGCCGTTGGCGGCCTCGAAGACGGCGCGGGCGATGTCGGCCCAGCTCTTGACGGCGCCGGAGCCGGTGCAGTTATAGGTCCCGTAGGGGGCGTGCGTCCCCAGCACGTGGAAGATGGCCTCGGCCATGTCGCGCGTGAAGGTCAGGCGGCCCAGCTGGTCGTCGACGACCGTGACCTGCGCGAGCCCGTCCTCGGGGTCGGCGACGCGGTCGGACAGCCCCCTCATGGTCTTGACGAAGTTGTGCCCCTCGCCGATGACCCAGGAGCTGCGCATGATGTAGTGGCGGGGGCCCCCTGCCACGGCGATGTCGCCGGCGGCCTTGGTCTGGCCGTAGACGGACAGCGGGGAGAAGGGCTCGTCCTCCGTGTGGACCTCGGCGGTGCCGTCGAAGACGTAGTCGGAGGACACGTGCACGAGCGTGATCCCGTGCTCGGAGCAGGTGCGGGCGAGAAGGGCCGGCCCGGTCGCGTTGGCCTTCCAGGCGGTCACGCGGCCCTCGGGGGCCTCGGCCTTATCGACGGCCGTGTAGGCGCCGCAGTTGATCACGGTGCCGTAGAGCGACCAGTCGTATTTTGAGTAGGCCGCCGGGTCGGACATGTCGAAGGTGTCGATGTCGCAGAAGTCGAAGTCCTTGGCGACGCCGCGCTCCTCGGCGAGCTTGCGGACCGCGCGGCCCAGCTGGCCGTTGCAGCCGGTGACGAGGGTGCGCCTGGGCGCCATGGGGACGACGTCCTTCAGCATCGGGTGGTTGAGGTCGGCCTCGGAGACAACAGCTTGGTCGAGAGGGATCGGCCACTGGATGTTGAGCTCCGGGTCGGCGAGGTTCACGAAGGTGTAGGTCTTCTTCAGCTCGAGCGACCAGTGGGCGTCCACCAGGTAGGTGTAGGCGGTGCCGTCCTCCAGGGCCTGGAAGGAGTTACCAACGCCGCGCGGGACGTAGATGGCCTTGCTCGGGTCGAGCGTGCAGGTGAACACCTTGCCGAAGGTCTCGCTGCCCTCGCGCAGGTCCACCCAGGCGCCGAAGACCGAGCCGCGGGCCACGGAGATGAACTTGTCCCAGGGCTCGGCGTGGATGCCGCGCGTGACGCCGCGGCTGTCGTTGTAGGAGATGTTGTTCTGGACGACGCGGAGGTCCGGGATGCCCAGGGCGGTCATCTTGGCGCGCTGCCAGTTCTCCTTGAACCAGCCGCGCGAGTCGCCATGTATTGCGAGGTCGACGACCTTGAGGCCCCCGATGCCGGTCTCGGTGACGGAGAGGTCCTTCTCGAATGCGATGTCTGCCATGTCTCTCCCCTCCTACTGCCCCTGTGCGCGGTACCTGGCCTCGGTGGCCTCCTTGGCCGGGCGCCACCAGGACTCGTTGGCGACGTACCAGTCGATGGTGGCCTTCAGGCCCTCGGCGAAGTCGGTGTGCGCCGGCCTCCAGCCCAGCTCGCGCTGCAGCTTGGTGCTGTCGATGGCGTAGCGGCGGTCGTGGCCGGGGCGGTCGGCGACCCAGTCGAAGTCCCCGGGGTCGCGCCCCATCGCCTCGAGGATCATGCGGAGCACGGTGATGTTGTCCCTCTCCCCATTGGCGCCGATGAGGTAGGTCTCCCCCATGCGGCCCTTGGTGAGGATGTCCCAGACGGCCGAGGAGTGGTCCTCGGTGTGGATCCAGTCGCGGACGTTCTCGCCGCGGCCGTAGAGCTTGGGGCGGACGCCGTCGACGATGTTCGTGATCTGCCTGGGGATGAACTTCTCCACGTGCTGGTAGGGGCCGTAGTTGTTGGAGCAGTTGGAGATCGTGGTGCGAAGGCCGTAGGTGCGGGTCCAGGCGCGCACGAGCATGTCGGAGGACGCCTTGGTCGAGCTGTACGGCGAGCTCGGGTGGTACGGCGTCTCCTCGGTGAACTTGGCCGGGTCGTCGAGCGCCAGGTCGCCGTAGACCTCGTCGGTGGAGACGTGGTGGTAGCGGATGCCGTGCTTGCGGACGGCCTCCAGCAGGCGGAAGGTGCCCTCCACGTTGGTGCGCAGGAAAGGCTCCGGGTCGGCGATGGAGTTGTCGTTGTGGCTCTCGGCGGCGTAGTGCACGATCGCGTCGTGGCCGGGGACCAGCCTGTCCAGCAGCTCGGCGTCGCAGATGTCGCCCACGACGAGCTCCACGCGGTCGGAGGGAAGCCCGGCGATGTTCTCGGGGTTGCCGGCGTAGGTCAGCTTATCCAGCACCGTCACGTGCACCTCTGGGTGGTTGTTCACCACGTAGTGGACGAAGTTGCTGCCGATGAAGCCACAGCCGCCCGTGACGATGATGTTCTTCGGTTCGAAGAGCTCTTCAGACATGTTTCTATCTCCCATTGGATCGGATTAGTACTCGCGCGGGCTGTTGACGATCTCGCCGGCGGCGACCTTCTTCAAGTGCCGGCCGTAGACCGACTTGCCGTAGGCCTCCGCGGCCTCCTCGAGCCCGGCGGTCGTGATCCAGCCGTTCTCCCAGGCGATCTCCTCGGGAACGGACACGGGAAGGTCCTGGGAGTGCTCCACGGCGCGGACGAACTCCGCGGCCTCGTGCAGGCTCTCCATGGTGCCGGTGTCCAGCCACGCGTAGCCGCGTCCGAGGGTGACCACGGACAGCGTCCCCTCCTCCAGGTACATCCGGTTGAGGTCGGTGATCTCCAGCTCTCCGCGGGCCGACGGCTCCACCTTGTGCGCCTTGGCGGCCACGTCGCCCGGGTAGAAGTACAGGCCGGTGACGGCGTAGGAGCTCTTGGGGCGCTCGGGCTTCTCCTCGATGGAAACGGCCCTCCCCTCGCCGTCGAACTCCACGACGCCGAAGCGCTCGGGGTCGTCCACGTGGTAGCCGAAGACCGTGGAGCGACCCGACTCGGCGTTCTGGACGGCGCGCGTCAGGTGGCGGGACAGGCCGTTGCCGTAGAAGATGTTGTCGCCGAGCACCAGGGCGCACGGCTCGCCGTTAATGAACTCCTCGCCGATGGTGAAGGCCTGCGCCAGGCCGTCCGGGCTCGGCTGCTCGGCGTAGGACAGGTTCACGCCGTAGCGCGAGCCGTCCCCGAGCAGGCGCTCGAAGTTGGGGAGGTCGGTCGGCGTGGAGATGACCAGGATGTCCCGGATGCCCGCCAGCATGAGGGTGGACAGCGGGTAGTAGATCATGGGCTTGTCGTAGACCGGCAGCAGCTGCTTGGAGGTCACGAGCGTGAGCGGGTACAGGCGGGTACCGGACCCGCCAGCGAGGATGATACCTTTCATATTAAAATCCAATCCATTTTGATGTGACTATCGCTGCTTCTTCAGTTTGGTCAAACACGAAGCAACGCTTTTCAGCGCAGAATGATTGAGCAAGAGATAGCCAACGTAGACTAATGCATACAGAATCGCCGCAGTCCCACAAGATAAAAGCTCAGTGAACAAGACGAAAGCGACTGTAAGCAGGATCTCCTGAAACGGCCTCGTTGAACCCGGGGCGCTAAGCTGTTCGTTCAGATAGAGCTCGGACCACAACGACCTGCCAATAATGCAGATAACGGCGCCACACAGGACGGCGTCGAGCGAGTTAAGGACAAGAACACCGAATATCGAAAAAACAGCACTACAAATAACAGTGACGATATTCAACTTCAGGAGCAGCTGCTCTTTACGAAGAACCTTGAAGTAGGTCGTACAGCAAAGGCTCATCTTAGTGTTGAAGACGCATATCGGGAGTAAGAGCGCAAAGTATTTGAGGCTTACGGCATATTGAGGAAGCCATATCCCCAAAAACCAAACCATAGGGAAATAGAGTAAATAGATCGCAGGGAAAATAAGCTCGATAGAATTCCTTATGCCGATGTAAAAACGAACCCTCTCATCTTCAGAGCCTGTCCTAAGGGCAGGAAATAAAACCATACTCGCCTGTGAGACGAAGGTGATGAAGAAATTCACCAGAGAGAGGGAGAACGAAATTTTTGCAAAGGCGACGATACCCCAAAAATGATCGATAAGAAACCTAGATACCCCGAGGATCAGTGTGTCGGCGATGTTCGCAATCATCAGCTTCACGCCGACGAAGATACTGCGGATACCGTCCTTAAGCGAATTACCAAAAGACACTGATTTGGCGCGTAGGATATCCCTGCCCATCCAAGAGCAATATATGAGCGCAATAATTTTCGAAACGAGATACGCGTAGACATAGGGATGGTAGTCCGAAACCTTAAATCCAATTAAAACAAGGAGCGGTGCCAGAAACACCAGCCTGTCTAACATTGTAGAAAACGAAAAAAGCTTAGTTTCGTTCATGGCCTGAAAGACAAAGCCTAAATAACTTGTCAGGTTATAGACGACGGTGTAAAGCGCAAAAGACGCGATAACAAATACACGATTTGCGTCATCGACAAGAGGCAGCGAAACAAAAGTGATGCCGAGGCAAATCACTGCCTGGAAACAAGCACCGAAGATATACTGGGATTTGATTGAGCTCTTATCGATTTCATCACGAGAGAGACCCCCGTTAATCAGGTAGACACCATCATTCAGGCCAAGGTGAAAAAAGCCGGAATAGGTCGTATAAAACATGAACAGTTGCCAGTATCCATAATCAGCAACGCCAACGATTTTCGGCACGAGCAGCGACATGACGACACTGACCGATAGAGAAATAAACTGTGCAGCAAACGCAATCATAGTGTTGCGTGCAATAGACGAATAATTCATTCAACCTCGTTTGTTTAAACTAGCAACCTTGATTTATTCAGAAATCAAAATAGGGCCCGACTCGCACAAATCTGAATACCGAGCACTCGTTCTACCCAGAACGAGTCCACAGGAAACAAACAAGATGACCGTTGGCACCCACCAACCAAGCTCGCAATAAAACATGAGCTCCGCGCAGCATATACAGGAAACGGAAAATAGTACTTGATCGAGTTCGCAACCCGACCTGAACGAACCGATGCCAGCGGAAATTAGCAAAAATACAAAACTACAAATTCCAAGAAAACCATATTCATACAGCATTGCAAGGAAACCATTATCCACCGTTGAAAAACCGCTAATTTCAACCGTCGTGCCCAGCATAGTCATGCGACTACTGCCATAACCATTTCCAGTAAGCCAAAACAGCGGCCTGCTTAAAAAGCTATGAATAATATAGGCAATGGCTCCGGAACGCTGGCTATATGAAACATCAGTTTCAAGCTCACCAAATCGAGAAGCCACAAAGTTAAACAGTCCAAACTTGTAGAGAATGAAAACGAGTAGCAATACAGCTGGAACTAAAAGCGCAATTAAATTCCATTTAGAATACTCGGGGTTCTTTAGGCGAAAGATCAGGTAAACCGATGCTAAAGCAATGAGAATAATCCACGCGCTACGACTCTTTGTCAGAAGCAGAGCGACCAAAAGAACTACAGAGCATAAGAGACGTTTCATCCTGCACGTCTCCAATTTATAGTTAATTACCACAGCAATAACTATCATTTGGCCAAATACGATTGCATGACCGAAAAAACTACGCAGTCGATACATGGATGGATTATCAATCGTTACAGTTTGTAGAAAAGAAAAGGAACCATTTGTAACTAGTCGTTGACCTAAAGCAATTTCAAGGACAAAGCTAAATAGGCAAGCGAACACCATAACGTTGCGAAGCATAAGCAATGCAGACTCAACCCAGTCATCGTTCTTTGCTTTACCGTAAATATAACCAAGAAGAATGCAAAAGAAATACGAGCAGACCGTAAGGAGGGATTCATTAATACTTCGGGACGTAAACGCAATGGCAGAAAAGAAAACCATCGCGCCCATAACGACAATGGGAATGGCGTTATTTAAAAACACTTTGTAGAGACGCCCAGAAAGAACTTCTTTGAAAACAAGCAATCCTAGAACAGAAAAAAACAGTCCTTTAACGGGAGAAATGACACTTAAGATTGCGGCAAAAATCAAAATAGTGAATTCATTAGTAAATAGCTCAAGCATTCTAAACACCTACTTACTGTCACAGGGACTGATTAAGGCCTTAAAATCACCAAGCAGGGAACGATTTGACAGTTCATACTTACGATATTTTAGAATGGTGCCTAAATCACTTAGTTTTAGGCCGCCTACGAGCAAGTGCAGACGGGCATTTAAAACAGAACCGTAATGCTCTATATGCGCAGAAGATATACGATAATCGCCAGGATTACTACTGCAGTATTCTCCTAAAACCTCAGAAAATCTCAAGCACATCATTATCTCAGCAACACGAGATTTCTTGTCAATATGTCGCATCTCAGTTGCATTAGAGTCATGCCTGCGGAACCGAATCAAGGGCTGATTTAGAAGTCTGAGGGTCCCCTTCAGTAATGAGAAGCGCCATAACATACCATCATGCGCAAAATCATCCTGCCAATATGGCATGATTTCCCTTATAAAACTCGATTTAACGGCATAGGAACATCCGGGGCGCCGTACCGACATAAACTTGCTATCGAAAACCGGAGTCTCCAAATCGTCCAGAGGTTTGGAATCATCGACGGCACCATAGACTGTTACTTTTTTACCGCCGCTCTCATAAAACGGCTCGACGGCGCAGCTGAGAACCTCAATCGAGGGGTCCTTCTCGAGGATTGAGGACATCACAGCTATTTTATCGGGTTCCCAGATATCATCCTGGTCGCACGGAAAGACGATTCCATCGTCTATAGATGCAAGGTCGAGAAGCCGCTTAAAGCTCTTGCGCCAGCCGAAATTAGAGCGGTTCTTGTTGATGGTCCAATTATCGAGTCCGTGTTCCTCGATATATTTGACAATGAGATCGAACGACTCGTCTGTCGAGCAATCATCCGCGATTAGTACTCGGTCCGGAGACACGGTCTGAAGTCGCAAGCTGTCTAGCTGCTCAGTAAGATATCGTGTGCCGTTATAGACTGACATCACAACCGTAACCATTAAAACCTTCATCCAATTAATGCTCAGCTATTAGCTGATCGTAAATACTTATAAGACGTTCAACATATGCGGTCTTTTCAAGGCAGCTGAAGTCCGCCTTCTCAACCGCTTTCCTATAACGAGAACAAACATCAGGGTCAAGCATATTGACCATTGCGTCAGATAGCGACTCGGAACTGCCCGCGCTGAAAATTTCGCCGAGGCCTTTCGACCTCACAAAGGAGGCCGCATCGCCGACATCCGAAACGATACACGGCAGGCCGGCAGCAATCATTGCTTCATAGGCGACGAGCCCAAACGTCTCTCGACAAACCGAAGGTATAACGATCGCACGTGAGCGTCCCATAACGGAAAGCACTTCATCATGGGACAGCGCGCCCATGAATTTGATATCCGGATAGCTGTCCGACAGCCTCTTCAGTTCGGTACCGTCACCGATGACGATAGCGTCCACACCGGCCCTACTGGCGGCTTCGCAAAATAAATCGCAGCCCTTTTCAGGACTCAGGCGACCAACGAATAGGTAAGCCTCGCAATCTGCATCAAACCCATGCTGGAATTTGTCCGCATCGACGTAATTTAAACAGTCGAATCGCTCGGCATCCCAGGTTAGATAGGGCTCAATCAACCGACGACTGGAATCTGAAACGAAGGCGACGGCCGGGCGCAGCGCTCTCAAAACATAGCCCTGCACGGAAAAGCGAACGGATCGATACAGTTTTTGGATATATGAGCGCTTGTCACAGTTGTGCAGCAGGCACTTCGGAGAACCGGGGGCAATTCCGCAGTTGCAATGATTCACATAATCGTAGAGTCCACCGTTGGAACAAACGAGGAAGTACTCATGGGCTGTGATCAGGCACTTGAACTCCCGTCGCCCTATGGCCGTGAATATCGAGGGAGAAAGGGAGTGCGTCCAAGAGTGAACGTGGACGACCGTCGTCTTCGGATCGAGCTGCTTCAGTAGATCATCCAGCGCCGTTTCCGAGCGCCTGTTCCAGATACCCTGGACAGCGCCGGAGATGCCCCCGTTCAGGACGTCGTTCTGCCCGCAATTGACACAAACAACACCCGATTCGATTAAGGAGGGATCGGGGTCACCCAACGCTGAAAAGAAATAGCTGTTGACACCTATCCTCGCCAGAGCAGCTGCTGTTTCGATTGCGATTTTTGAAGCTCCGCCCCCGATATGGGGACGGTCGCAAATCGTTATCACTGTGGTGAAGTTACTCATGCACGGTCCTAGGTTTGATAGATCGGACAAACCGCTTTACACGCAGGCGCATCGACGGGGGGAGCAGCATTTTCAGACGGTCGAAAAGGGTCGCATTCGGCGCCAGGACGGAATCAAAGACTTGTAATCCTGTAGCCTCGAAATGCTCGATAACGGCATCGCGCCTCTCCTCAAGATCCGAGCGCTTATTAGGATCTTCATGCAGCAGCACATCATCCGGAGCAAGGCCGTTGTTAGAGTAGGCGACGCAATCGCTTATTTCATCGATCAATTTTGCCCCGCGCTCGGTCTTCACGATAACGGCCGAAACACCCTTCTCGGGATGTCCGCAGTCTTGGACAGACTCAGAACGCCAGGAATCACCGAGGATGATGTCGGCAGGACTGTCGCTCCCTCTGAAAGGACAGCCGTAGCAAGACGATCTGCTGATCAGGCCTTTGATGTAGGAACCATAAAAGGGATCGAATGCAGCGGGCCTCTTAATAATCCTGCCGTCGGATAACTCGATTTTTATGTTATGGCCCCATCCGAATTTCGATTTATCTCTAAAAGTCAGTGCGGTGACATCGGACTTCTCCCGAAGCTCGAGCCAGTCAACATAGGAACGAAACATGGAAGAGCTTGGTACACCGTGGCAAACAACGCTGACGGTTGTCAGCCCATCCATCGGTTTACCCAAATAGAGACGCAGCGCGGAAACCTGACAAGGAGTACCGCTGAAGAGGACTCGCTTGCCGGATTTGAGATCGCTGAGCACTTCGGGATACGATTCGCTAGCATCGCTCTGGACATATTTGGACTTTTGCAGGAGCGCGATTTCGGCAAGCTCGGATATACCGATATGCCTGACGTGATCGACGCCATCCCAGGCGGCGCCGTAAACGCGCCCGCCGTCCGATAGTATACGTTTCGCAAGAAGGGAGAAGACGCCGCCGGACGAACTTTGCGCGAGCTCGTCCGGGTCATCGCTCTGCAAGACAGAGGCGCGAATGGCCTCCGAGTCCGCGTCGACTTGGTTTTCCGCCGGACAGGTACGCAGGCAAAGACCGCAGGAGGTGCATCTCGCTGCGTCCACCACGGGATATTCGAAACCGTCGGGCGAGGTACGCATAGTAATAGCGGAAAAAGGGCATTTGGCCGCGCAAGCTCCGCAACCAAAGCAGGCCCGGTGAGAAACTGTGTCGATGTTCTTGCTCAAGCTAACTTCCCCCTATTGCTCAAGAGCATCCAAGAGCCATTTTTTCGAAAATGTGATGAGCGACTCCACGTCGGACAGTCGCTTCTCATAGCCCTCGATTTCCGTAGCGTTCATGTGACTGTCATAGCCATCTAGCAGACGATCCTCGGTATTCGAGAGCCTCGAGAGGCTCTCGACTCGAGAGTTTTGAGAGCGCTTGTCGGTCTCCTCAAATCTCTTGAAGCAGTAATAGTCTTTGCGGAAAATTTGAGAAAACAGCGTACCGTGCAGCGAATCGGTTAACACGAACCGCGCGCTCGCCAGATAAGCGAGCCATTCATCGGGACCAAGCCCGTAACGCGGATTGAGCTGCTCGTCGACAGCATTTTTACCTGAACCGACAAGCGTCACGACCTCGCAGCCGAGCTCTTTTGAAATCGAATCGACAGCTTTCCTGTAAAACGGCCTATTCCCAAGGAAATAGCAGACGATTTTCCCGGGCTCAGGACATTTACCGTTGATGAGCGGGGCCCAGTCCTCTTTCGACAGGAGCAGGACAGGGTCCACAACCTGTGAAGGGCGCTCGAGACCGAGGGATTCGACAAAATCCGCGCCCGCATCTTCACGAACAGACACAGAGCTGAACGTTTTAATCAGATCGGTAATGATCTTTTTCTTCCTCTGCGTGGTGCTCGTGACACCGAAGCTGGGTGCATACGCGATTCTCTTATCGCTGTCGCTTAGAAAAGAGAGATAGAAATTCCTATTCAAAAGATAAGGGGACCAGATTTGATCAGATCCGCAGACGTATGCATCGTATTTTCCCCGTAAATCGACCAGTCCGTCTGTATCGACAATCCGATCAGTGGTCTCGATGTTCTGGCTCAAAAAGCGATTGAATACGTCAGCCGTCGAGGATCCGAAGTCATCATGTTCCTTCTTGCGATTGAATAGCTCACGTGCTTTGCCAGCAAATAAATCGAAGGAGTTCCGGTTGATCGCCCAGTTCAGTAGCTTTTCTTTAACGCAGGGAAGATAGTCGGCGTCGACAACGTCATGCCCTTCTGCCTTCAAAAACTGCTGTAGGGCATAAGCCTGAAGCAACGTACCGAAATTTTGATTATGGAGCCACGTTAAAATACAAATATTCATTAATTCACCGTTTCAAATAACTTCAGGTAGTACTCTTCGAGCTTGGGCGCTGCCCTAAAGATGTCATAAGATTCAAGCCCCAGAGATGCTTGGGGATCGGAACGATTAACGACATCCGTGCGTGTGGTAAGGACAGCATTGGACCAGCCCTCAATGCCCGCACTCAACGGAACGAAGCTGCACCGACCGGATAGCGCGACCTCGTTGGGGACCCTCTCAGAGCAGATGCACGGGAGACCGGAGACCT
Source organism: Collinsella sp. TF10-11AT (assembly GCF_003437565.1). Lineage (NCBI taxonomy): Bacteria > Bacillati > Actinomycetota > Coriobacteriia > Coriobacteriales > Coriobacteriaceae > Collinsella > Collinsella sp. TF10-11AT. Next base: position 100,747 of record NZ_QSQW01000005.1, on the reverse strand, counting down.
GGGCCTCAATCGCGACCATTCCGAGGCCCTCGTACAGACTAGGGAGAACGAATAAATCAAGCGCCTGATAGACGTCCTGTACATTGGAAATCTGACCGAGAAAACGCACCGCAGACGCAATTCCCAGCGAGCGCGCCTTTTCCTCCGCCTGCGGTCTCAACTTTCCATCGCCGCAGATAACAAGGATGGAATCAGGATTCTGAGCATAAACCGCCTTGAAAACATCAAGCAAAAACAGCTGATTCTTCTGGGGGATGAACCTACCGATATTCCCCAATACCAGCGTATCGTCCTGCGCTCCAAGCCCAGCACGTTGCTCATCCCTAATCGATCGATTGAAAGAAAAACTGCTCAAATCGATAGCATTATTAAAGACAGTAAAATGGGATGAGCCGAACAGCCATTTACCTGCATACTCAGTACAGGCCGCCAAATCAGTTGGATACCTTGTCGAAAACAGTTTCAAAAAGCCTTTAAGGGCATTTTTTGCAAACTCGCCTTTGCCGCTCGTCGAGTGGCTGTGGGCGATACGCACGGGTACCCCTGCCTTCTTCGCGGCGCGAAGCGGAAAGACGGAAAGCGCGTTGATATGGCTGTGCACTATCTTCCAGCCCTCTTGCGTAAAGAGGCTTTGAAGCTCTCGCTGATATTCAATCGCATGCTGGTAGGGCGGAATCTCAAAGATTCGACCACCAAGCGATTCGATCTCTTCACGTGGCACGAGCGTCGAATCTGAATCGACAAGAAAATCGAACTGGACTTTACTTCGGTCAATATGGCGATAATAGTTCATGACAACGGCCTCGACGCCGCCGCCAACCATCTTGCCAACAACCTGGGCTACCCTAATCGGTTCAGTCATCTAGCAAGCACCGCCACCGGTAAAGACCTCAACGACCGTGAGGAGAACAATCTTCAGGTCCGTGATTAGGCCGCGCTTGGCGATGTACTCCAAATCACGGCGGACCATGCCGTCGAAGTCGGTGTCGTTGCGGTCTGTGACTTGCCACCATCCGGTGATGCCGGGCTTCACGGCCAGGCGCTGCAGGTCATACTCGGTGTACTGCTCCACCTCGCGCGGCAGCGGCGGGCGCGGGCCCACGACGGACATCTGGCCCAGGAATACGTTGAGGAACTGCGGGAACTCGTCGATGGAGTGCTTGCGGATGAACTTCCCGATCTTGGTGACGCGGGGGTCCTCCTTCATCTTGAACATCGCGCCGGCGATCTCGTTCTGCCCCTTGAGCTCGGCGAGGCGTTCGTCGGCGTCCCTGTACATGGAGCGGAACTTCCACATGCGGAAGGTGGACAGGCTGCCATCGGGGCGGGTCCGACCCACTCGGATCTGGCTGTAGAACGGGTTGCCCTCGCTCTCCAGGCGGATGGCCGCGGCAAGCACAAGGCTGGGTACGGCGATGACGGCCAGCACGCAGCCGCTGAACACGATGTCGAACGCGCGCTTGACGGCGCGGTAGGCCAGGCGCGAGTTGTCCCAGTCCATGATGGATTGCACAGCCTTATAGCGGCCGACGCCCTCACGCTGGCTCATAGCCTGTGCAATCAGCGCCGCCCCCGCGGGCGCATTACTCTCTGTCACTTCTTTATTAGCAGCCACAATAAAACTTACGTCCCTGTCCCCAGGAACCCCCCCCCGTCCATGAATCAAAATGCGAACGAATTGCCGGTGCAACGTCTCCCTTACGTTTTGCTGGGTACGTCGAGCGGAAGTAACTCCCTAAAAGCGGAGCCACCTTCGCCCACGTCCACCAGGCACCAGCGTTTATGACGGTCGATCTTCTTTACACGGGCCTCTTGCCCCACCAAGGGCCCCTGCTCTATGTGCAGCACGCCGTCTTCTATACGGGCGACGCTGTTGCGCACCACGCCGCTGTCGTCGAGCACGCTGCGGTACCAGTCCTGCGCATCGTCCGGCATGGGTGCATAGGCCCGCTCCCTGCTACCGGCAATACGGCAGCCAAAGCTCAACTGGGCCAGGGCCTTGTCGAGCAGGGCTGCATCGCGCGTGGCGACGAAGAAATATTCCTTGTACATGGGTTTGGTTTGGAGCGACCAGGCGCCGTCCCGCTTAAACCAGAACTCCTTTTGCATCACAAAAGCGTCCTGCATCAGCTCGTGCGGGATAATGCGGCGGACCTTTTCACAGGTCTCGCGCTCTTTACCATTGGGGGTATGGACCAGATACCAGCGGACGCGGCCTTGCTGGCTGTTGGTGATGGCGCCGTTAAAGGCACCGGGCAGCTGCTCTTGGCGCCGCATCGTCTGTTCCATCTCTCGCCCCCTTAACTTGCATCCGCGACGCACGCGGATGCAGGGGCGTTAAGAACAGGCTTCTCGCTCGCAGCTAGGCGCAGTCGCAAAAGTACAGGTTTTTGTATCTTTCGACGTTGCTCATTATACGAGCAAACTGCTCACGTTTTCCCAGATTACACAAATTGCAGCGCGAACGGACACATCTCCATACGCCTCTACAAAAACCTGTACCTTTTTGCACAACAAAAAAAGCCGCCCTAACCAGCGGCTTTTCTTCTATAGATAACAAAAAAGGCGACCGCCCGCGAGGACGATCGCCTTTGTTAATTCTTGTTTTGTTTGTGCTAGGCGCGAGTCTTGATCTCCTCGGTCACCTTGGCAACAAACTCGTCGACGCTCATCTGAACGGTCTCGTTGGAGCGATCGCGGACGGAGATATTGCCGGCCTCGACCTCCTTCTCGCCCAGGATGAGCATGTAGGGCACGCGGTCGATGCTGCGGGCCTCGCGGATCTTATAGCCGATCTTCTCGTCGCGGTCATCGCAGACCACGCGAATGCCGGCCTCCTCCAGCTTGGCGCACACCTCATGGGCGTAGTCGCGGCTCTTCTCAGAGACGGGAAGCGCCTTGACCTGCACGGGAGCCAGCCAAGTGGGGAACTTACCTGCAAAGTGCTCGATCAGAATACCGATGAAGCGCTCGATGGAGCCAAAGCACACGCGGTGCAGCATGATGGGGCGCTTCTTGGTGCCGTCGGCGTCCACGTACTCCAGGTCAAAGTTGAGCGGCATCTGGAAGTCGAGCTGCACGGTACCGCACTGCCAGGTACGACCGAGCGAGTCCTCCAGGTGGAAGTCGATCTTGGGGCCGTAGAAGGCGCCGTCGCCCTCGTTGACCTCGTAGTCCATGCCCAGCTTCTCCAGAGCGGTGCGCAGGCCCTCCTCGGCGCGAGCCCAGTCCTCGTCGGAACCCATGGAGTCCTCGGGGCGGGTGGAAAGCTCAACGTGGTACTTAAAGCCAAACTTTTGGTACACGGAGTCGATGAGGTTGACCACGCCCACGATCTCGTCGGTCAGCTGGTCGGGACGCACAAACAGGTGGGCGTCGTCCTGGTTAAAGCAGCGCACGCGGAACAGGCCGTGCAGGGCGCCGCGCAGTTCGTGGCGGTGCACCAGTCCAATCTCGCCGGCGCGGATGGGCAGCTCGCGGTAGGAGTGCGGCTTGGAGGCGTACACCAGCACGCCGCCCGGGCAGTTCATGGGCTTAATGCAGTACTCTTCGTCGTCAATGACGGTGGAGTACATGTTGTCCTTGTAGTGGTCCCAGTGGCCCGAGGTCTTCCACAGCTGCTTGTTCATGATGAGCGGCGTGGAGATCTCCACGTAGCCGGCCTTGTGGTGGATCTCGCGCCAGTAGTCCAGCAGCGTGTTCTTAAGGATCATGCCGTTGGGCAGGAAGAATGGGAAGCCGGGGGCCTCGTCGCGCATCATAAAGAGGTCCATCTCGCGGCCGATCTTGCGGTGGTCGCGCTTCTTGGCCTCCTCCATCATGTGCATGTGCTCGTCGAGCTCTTCCTTGGTGGCAAAGGCGACGCCGTTGATGCGGGTGAGCATCTTGTTGTCCTTGTCGCCCTTCCAGTAGGCGCCCGAGACGCCGGTGAGCTTAAAGGCCTTGAGGGCCTTGGTGTAGCAGATGTGGGGGCCGACGCACATGTCGATGTAGTCGCCCTGCTGGTAGAAGGTGATGCGGGCGTCGTCGTCCAGGTCGCCGATGTGCTCGACCTTGTACTTCTCGCCGCGCTCCTCCATAAGGGCGATGGCCTCGGCGCGGGGCTTCTCGTACACGGAAAACTTGAGGTTCTCCTTGACGATCTTTTTCATCTCGGCCTCGATCGCGGGGAAGTCGTCCTCGCTGATCTTGACGCCCTCGGGCAGGTCGACGTCGTAGTAGAAGCCGTTGTCGGTCGCGGGACCGTAGGCAAAGTCGGCCTGGGGGTACAGGCGCTTGATGGCCTGCGCCATGATGTGCGCGGCGGAGTGGCGGATGACGTGCGTGACCTCGTCCTGCGGGAGCTCGGCCACCGAACCGTCATTGTAGAGTGCCTTCATGGGTATGTTTTCTCCTCTCGGATGCCTGATGCAAGTGCGTGCGATGCGCTCGGCGTTTTAACTTGCATCATTATAGGCAGGTTGCCTTGGTATACAAGCGCCCGCCGCACCTTAATGGCACGGCGGGCGATTTTCTACGCATGCTTCATCGCGTGGGCGCGGGGTGTGGGGCGCGCGTGGCTTTCGGCGTGCCCGTGACTTGCGGCCGGCCCGGCGATGGATGCGTTACTGGATGCGAGTTCGGCAGTAGGGGCAGACCTTCCAGTGCGCATCGAGCGGGCGATGGCAGCTGGGGCATACGTTGCGAACCTGGGTATCGCACACCGGGCAGACGACAAAGTCCTTCTCGATGGGCGCGCCGCACTGCGGGCAGGTGCCGTACTGGGCAAGCTGGCGCTCGCGCAGCGCCATGTCCAGCTCCTGCTCCTCGCGGTCGGACGCATAGGAGTGCGGGCGCAGAACCAGGTAGGCAATGAGGCCTACAAACGGGATGAGGGCGATGATGCCCCATGCCACGTAGGCGCTGGCGCCGCGGCGGCGAGCGTCGATGAACACATAGACGACCGACAGCACATACAGGGCGATGATAAAGCCAACAAAGGCATAGACGACGCCCATAAGCTGCGGCGACATGAGCTCGGAGATGTACTTGGACATTACGGGTACCTTTCGGAATATTAACAGTCCGGTCAAGTTTACCACGGGGTTTGTTTATATGGGACCACGGCTAGGGGCGGGGCTGGTGCGGACACAAACATCTCAATCTGTAACAGGTGGGAGCGGAATCCGGGTCTAGGTGTTACAGATCGAGACGAACGGTTTCCATAGTTGTCGGCAGACGAGGTTGTCGACGTTACCGGGTCTCACCTCGTCTGCCGTTGGCGGGTGTTGCGGGACTGTTCGCCGCATTGACGCCGCCCTGTGGACGCGCAGACCGTAGGATAGTCTTATTGACATCCTGTCAACTTGTCTGGGAGGCACTGTGACAGAAACGTTTGATATCGCGATTGTCGGCGCGGGCATCACCGGATGCGCCATCGCGCGGCAGCTCGCGCGCTATGACCTGTCCATTTGCGTGGTCGAGGCGGCTAACGATATTGCGCTGGGCGCGTCGAAGGCCAACGGCGGCCTGGTGCACGCTGGCTACGATCCGGCGCCGGGCACCGTAAAGGCGCAGGTCAACGCCCGTGGCTGCGAGTTGTACGGTACGTGGGCGCAGGAGCTGGGCTTTCTGTTCCGCCGCACCGGGTCGATGGTGTTGGGCTTTAACGACGAGGACCGCGCACATCTTAAGCAGCTGCGGTGCAATGGCCTGGCCAACGGTGTGCCCGAGCTGTCGATTATCGGCCCCGAGCGCATCCACGAATTAGAGCCGCGCGCCAGTGCCGATGCAACGTGCGCGTTGTGGTGTCCCTCGACTGGGTTTGTCGACCCGTTTGAGGTTGCCATCGCCGCACTGGAGAACGCCGTGGCCAACGGGGTGACGTTTATGCGCTCCGCACCCGTGGAGGCGATTGAAGTCGCGGGCTCGGGCGACGACGCGCGCTTTACGCTGGCGACGCCCGCCGGAGACGTGCACTGCCGCTATCTGATCAACGCCGCGGGCAACGGCGCCGCCGACATCTCGCATATGGTGGGCGCCGAGGAGTTCCAGATGGTCTGGCGTCAGGGCAACATCGTGGTGCTGGATAAGGAACCGCGCACGCTCATGCCGCTCTACCCTGTTCCCACGCCAGTGTCCAAGGGCGTTATCGTCACGGGTACCGTACATGGCAACACCGTGATTACCGCGACGGCTGCCGCGCGCGAGCCAGGCGACACGCAGACCTACGCGACCGATGTCAACGCGCTCCTGACCGGTGCGCACAAGCTGGTGCCCGATCTGGACACGCGTCGCGTGGTGCGCGCGTTTGCCGGCGGTCGACCGGTCATTAAGGGAACGAACGACTTCTTTATTGGGCAGTCGGCCGTGGTGCCGGGGCTGTTCCAGGCGGCAGGTATTCAGTCGCCGGGCGTGGCGAGCGCGCCGGCCATTGCCGAGCGCATGGAGCGCGTGATGCGCGAGGCGGGCGTTGCTTTGCGCGAAAGGGCCGATTGGGACCCGATTCGCCGCGCGCCGGACGACTTTGACCGCGTGCCGCTTGCGCGCAAGGAAGAGCTCATTGAATCCGACCCCGCTTGGGGGCAAATCGTCTGCCGCTGCGAAACGGTGCCCGAGGCCGAGATTGTTGCCGCGATCCGACGCCACCCGGGCGCGGTTTCGGTCGAGGGCGTCAAGCGCCGCTGCCGCGCCGGCATGGGTCGGTGCCAGAGCGGCTTTTGCCAGAGCCGCGTGGTAGCGATCCTGGCGCGCGAACTGGGCTGCGACCCCAGCGAGGTGTTGTTGGAGGATGCCGGATCTTGGCTGGTCCAGGGACCGCTGAAGGGGGTGCGCTAGGATGGCGACGTTTGATATGCGCGACGAACGCGCGGAGACCGGAGCTACAGAGGCGGTGCAGACGCAGGCGTTCGACGTGATCGTTATCGGCGGCGGTCCCGCCGGTATGGCGGCCGCGCTTGCCGCGCATAAGGCCGGCGCGCAGGTGGCCATCGCGGAGCGCGAGCAGCATCTGGGCGGGATCCTCCGCCAGTGCATTCACCCCGGTTTTGGCCTTTCGCACTTTAAGCAGGAGCTCACCGGCCCCGAGTACGCGCAGCGCTTTATCGACCAGGTGCGCTCGACCGACATTGCGCTGTTCCTGGGCAGCATGGTGCTTGGGATTGATTCGAGCGAGGGCGCGGGCGCGGCCGACCCGGGCACGAACGAGGGCGCGGGAGATGCCGCCATCCATACCGTCACGCTCATGAACCGTGCCGGCATGCTGAAGCTCACCGGGCGTGCGGTCGTCCTTGCCATGGGGTGCCGCGAGCGCACGCGCAGCGAGATCAAGATCCCTGGTAGCCGACCCGCCGGCGTGTTTACGGCCGGCTTGGCGCAGCGATACATCAATATCGAAAACCTCAAGCCCGGCTCGCGCGCCGTCATTTTGGGCTCAGGTGACATCGGGCTGATCATGGCGCGCCGCTGCACGCTCGAGGGGATTTCCGTCGAGGGTGTGTACGAGCTCATGCCGTACGCCAACGGCCTGCGTCGCAATGTTAAGAACTGCCTGGAAGACTTTGGCATTCCACTGCATCTGTCTACCACGGTCACGCGTGTGATCGGGCACGATCGTGTGGAGGCCGTCGAGGTGAGTCAGGTCGACGAGCACCTAGCACCCATTCCGGGGACCGAGCGTGTTGTTCCGTGCGACACGCTACTGCTTTCGGTGGGCCTGATTCCCGAAAACGAGCTTTCGGTTGCCGCGGGTGTGGAGCTGGACCCACGTACGCGCGGTGCCGTGGTGGACCAGAGCCTGCAGACGGGCGTGCCGGGCATATTTGCCTGCGGCAACGTGCTGCACGTGCACGACCTGGCCGACAACGTGACGACCGAGTCCGAACGTGCCGGTGCGGCTGCGGCGGCGTGGGCGTTGGGGGCTGTCGGCACCGCGGCGGGAGTGGCGGGCGCGGGCTGCCAGCTCACGGTCTCCCCCGCTGGCATCGCAGGCTACGCACTGCCGGGACGCATCACGGCCGTGTCACTCACTAAGCTCAACTTCCGCGTACGTCGGCCGGTCGATGCTGCCCGCGTGCGCATTCTGGCAGGCGACGAGGAGCTGTTTGCAGGCAAGGTCCGCCCGTTTAAACCGAGCGTAATGGAGAGCTTCCCACTACCGGCAAAGGTAATTCAGCGCGCACTCGACCTGGGCGTTAGCGAGATAGTCCTGTCCGTCGACCCCGTTGAGGAGGCGTAGAGTCATGAGCACAAACGCGATTGAAACGCTGCAGTTCAACTGCACCACCTGCCCCTCCGAGTGCCTCCTGACCGTGGAGGTCGAGCGCAGCGCAGACGGCGCCGTGGTAGAGGTACGCTCCGTAACCGGCAACAGCTGCCCGCGCGGTGATAAGTTTGCACATCAGGAGCTCACCTGTCCCATGCGCGTGCTCACCACCACCGTTGCCGTATCCGGCGGCGACGAGGCGCTGCTGCCCGTGCGCACGGCCGAAGCCATCCCGCTGGCACTCCATGCCCAGGCGATGGACCTCATCCGCGGCGTGGTCGTCGAGGCCCCCATCCGCATGGGCGACGTCGTTCTGGAAGACCCCCTCAACACGGGCATCGACCTCATCGCCAGCATGGACATCGACCCAGCCTAAGCAGCTAATTTGGGACGGGGCTCTTTTAGCTACCCCGCCATCCACCCCGCCCCTCCTCAATTGCGGTGAAATAGTTCCTGATTTCCGCCAAAACCCCGGCATCCAGGAACTATTCCACCGCAACTTGCCTTGGGATCGATATTTAGATTGTGCCTACTTTAGTGCCATTTCAAAACTATGCCGGATTACGGGGCTGATTCGGAGACCCCCATCCATACCGGCATTTTTCGATTTTTGATAAGCCGTCTACCTGCGGTTTTAATTTCGCGATTTTTCCCATGGTCAAGTAATACAGGTCCAGCCCCGTAATCCGCCATAGTTTTGAAAGCAGCTAATTTGGGACGACCCTCTTATGACTACTTTTACCTATCATTCCGCATGTTTGATGCAGCTAAAATAGCCCCGTCCCAAATTGACTACGCCGGCATTGGGGATACCATGGTGGCAACCTAGCGAAAGGACGATGTATGGCACATGTCGATGACCAGCGTGTGGCGCGCGTGCTCGATGCGCTCGAGGCTCAGCACCCCGGCGCGCAGCTGCTCGTAAACGACCCGTGGTCGATCTATTACCTGACCGGCTTTTATGCCGATATGTTCGAGCGTTTTTGCGGCGTGCTGCTCGCACGCGATGCCGAGCCGGTAATCTTGATTAACGCCCTGCATCAGCTGCCCGAGTACGACAATGCCCGCGTGGCCTACCACAACGACACCGACGTCGTGACCGACGCCATCGCGAGTGAGATCGACCCAGCCAAGCCGCTTGGCGTCGACACTGTCATGCGTTCCGGCTTTTTGATGCCGCTCATAGAGCACCACGCCGCAAGCGAGTTTTTCCTGGGTGACTTTGCCGTCACCGCCGCGCGCACCTACAAGGATGCCGCCGAGCAGGAGCTTATGCGCGTGTCCTCGGCCGCCAACGACGCCGTGATGGCCGATGCCATCAAACTCGTCCACGAGGGCGTGACGGAGCGCGAAATCGCCGACCAGATGCTCGGCCTGTACCGCAAGCACGGCTGCGAGGGCTTTAGCTTTCCGCCCATCGTGAGCTTTGGCGCCAACGCCGGCGACCCGCATCACGAACCCGACGATACCGTGCTCAAGCATGGCGACGTGGTGCTGTTCGACATTGGCGGACGCCGTCACAACTACTGCTCGGACATGACACGCACGTTCTTTTGGGGCCAGCCGGACGAGGAGACCGCGCACGTCTACGACATCGTGCGCCGCGCCAACGAGGCCGCCGAGGCGCTCATCACGCCGGGCGTTCGTATGTGCGACTTGGACCGCGCCGCACGCGACGTGATTGAGGATGCGGGCTATGGGCAGTACTTTACGCACCGTCTGGGTCACTCAATCGGTCTGCAAGACCACGAGCCGGGCGATGTCTCGCTCGCCAACGAGCAGGTCGTAGAGCCGGGCATGACGTTCTCTATCGAACCGGGTATATACCTCCCCGGTCACACCGGCGTCCGCATCGAGGACCTAGCCCTGGTGACCGAGAACGGCGTCGAGATTCTCAACGCCTACCCCCACGATCCGGTCCGCTTAGACTAGGCAATGCGGCAAAGGGGCTGTCCCTTTGCCGCATCACATGAATGCCGCCACAAAAACGGCCTATCTACTACGTTTAGCCCGCGTGGGTCGACCATACCCGTGTTTTCGCAAAACTGGCAAGCCCTTTACCTGCGGTTTTGATTTCGCAATTCTCGGTATGGTCGAGGGTTACCGGTCAAACGTAGTAAATAGGCCCATTTCGTGGCGAGCAAGTCAACTCGAGGCGCAGGGCAGCCAAAAAAGCCCCGTCCCAAATTGACTGCTTTTGAGTTGCGGTGATATACGGACCGTTTGAGGCTTCTGGCTTGTAAAACAGTCCGTATTTCACCGCAACTGATGAGGGGATGGGTTAACGGAGCAGCCCCGCTACTTCGCCGGCTAGGGTGATGGTACCGGCTGCTACGAAAGGCTCGCCCGCGGCATCGAAAGCCGCGAGGGCCTCGGATACACTGGGGTACACGCCCGCGAGCTTGTCGGCGTCCACCAGGGAGGCGAGCTCCTCTGCCGGCAGGGCGCGATCGGAATCGGTCTGGGTCACGACCACGCGGGGGAATGCCGGAACCAGAACGTCAACGATACCCGCCACGTCCTTATCGGCCAGCGCGGCACACAGCAGCGTGGGGCGGTTCTCCACGCACGGATCGATCTCGTCCAGCGCGCTCACAAAGTTCTCGCAGCTCTGGGGATTATGACAGGCGTCAATCAACTTAAGCGGATCGGTTCCCAGCACATCAAAGCGACCCGGTGTGGGGCAACCCATAAGCGACTCATCCAGCGCATCGTGGTCGAGCTCACGACCCAGATACCCCTCGCAAAGCATAATCGCGCACGCGGCATTCTGCGGCTGATAGGCCGGCTTGACCATGCTCGACGTATAAATCGCACGCGGCGTGGTGCAGCTAAACTCAACCGTGTCGCCCACATGCGCCGGCACTTTAGTCGTGGCGTGACTCACCACGAGCGGCACCACACCGCATTCACGGCAACGGGCATCCATCACGCGCTGAACGCTCGCCTCATGCGTACCCTCGCCCAAAACAACCAGGCGCCCAGGCTTAATAACCGCAGCCTTCTCCCCCGCGATGGCCTCGAGCGTATCGCCCAGGACCTTCGTATGGTCGAGTCCAATGCCCGTAATGGCGACGGCCACGGGATCGGTCGCACTCGTAGCATCCCAGCGTCCGCCCATGCCAACCTCAAGCACGGCAACATCCACCGCAGCCTCGGCAAACACTACAAGCGCGGCGGCCGTCAACAGATCAAACGGCGTGATGGTATAGGCGCGCTCCCCCGCCGCCACACGACGGGCATTCACGCGATGCCCCGCCTCGACGGCGGCAGAAACGCCACGAGCAAAGGCCTCATCGCTCACGACGCGCCCATCGACCTCCATGCGCTCGGGATAGCGCACCAGCTGCGGCGACGTATACAGCGCGGTCTTGAGCCCCTCGCCGCGAAGAATAGCAGCCGAAAAACGCGTAGTCGAAGTCTTGCCATTAGTACCGGCAACCTGAATGCAATCAAAGTACTCGTCCGGACGCCCCAGCTCATCGAGCATATCGACAACCGTCTCGAGCAGAGGACCAGCATCCCCAGAAATCCGCCCCGTATCAGCAGCCAGCCCAACAGCCTCATCAAACGAAAGCAACTCAAACGAGAAAGGAACGACATACGACCCAGAACGCTTAGCCATAACCCAAAGTCCCCCATAACAGAAAAAGAGGCCCACCAAAAAGAATGAGCCCCTCGCGTTGACAATATCAGCCTCTATCCGCTTGCAGCGAGATCAAGGCCACAACCAAGTGGCCCTAACACGCCAGATGCAAACAACCACGTAACCGCACTAGGAGCGGCCCGACGCTTTGCTCGCCGCAAGTTCCGCACGCAAAGGACAGCACTTAATGTGCTGTCCGTCTTGCGCAGGACTGTCCGCAGTAGCGAGCAATGCCCCAAACCGCGTCCCCCAGTACCGCTTACGAGAAGTCAGCAACCTGCGAGGTCAGCGCCGCCAGGATCTCCTTGAGCTCAGCTGCACGGTCCCTCTTCTTTTGGACCACCGCGGGCGCGGCCTTGGCCACAAAGCCCTCGTTGGACAGCGTCTTCTCGCAGCCGGCAAGCTCCTTCTGGGCCGCGGCGATCTCCTTCTCCAGGCGTGCCTTCTCGGCCGAAAGATCGACCTTGCCCTCGAGCACCACAAAGACCTCGACGCCGCTATCGACCACGGCAATGCTCGCAGCCGGCTTCTCGACGTCGGTACCCATGACCAGCGAGGCAGTGTTTGCCAGCGGCTCAATCGTGGAGCGCAAGCTCTCGAGCTTCTCGATGTCCTCGGCACCGGCGCGCACGACCACGTCGAGCTCGGCCTTGGGGCTCAAGCGATAACGCGAACGCGTGGCGCGGGCGGCAGACACGACGGTACGGCACAGCTCAAACGCGCGCTCGGCGTCCTCGTCAACATACTTGGCGTAGTCGGCGGGCTCGGGCCACTTGGCGATCATGAGCGCCTCGGCGCGGTCCACGTTGCCCTCGGCGTCCAGATCGAGCACGCTCGCCGGCATGTTGTCCCAGATCTCCTCGGTCACGAACGGCATGAGCGGGTGCATCAGGCGAATGGACGTGTCAAGCACAAAGATCAGGTTGCGCTGCGCCTGCAGACGGCCCTCGCCCTTCAGGCGAGCCTTGGTGACCTCGACGTACCAGTCACAGACCTCGTTCCAGAAGAACTGCTGCACGCCGCGCGCCATGTCGCCAAAGGTGTACTTCTCAATACCCTCGGTGACCATCTTCACGGCCTTGGCCAGGCGGCTGAACATCCAGGCGTCGGCCGGCGTCTCAACGACGGGCTCGCCGGGCGTGTAGCCCTCCATGTTCATAAGCAGGAAGCGGCTGGCGTTCCAGATCTTGGTCACAAAGCTCTTGGCCTGCTCGGTGCGCGGGCTGTCGATGAGCTTCTTGGTCTTCTTATCGATGTTCGCGTCGAACTTGACGTCCTGGTTGTTAGTGCACAGCGTGAGCAGGTTGTAACGCATGGCGTCAGCACCGTACATACCGATGAGGTCCATGGGGTCAACGCCGTTGCCCTTGGACTTGGACATGCGGCTGCCGTCCTTGGCAAGGATCGTCGGGTAGATGACGACGTCCTTAAACGGCACCTCATCCAGGAAGTACAGCGAGCTCATGACCATGCGGGCGACCCACAGCGCGATGATGTCGCGCGCGGTGACCAGCGCCGTCGTGGGGTGATGCCCCTCGAGCAGCTCCGGCTTTTGCGGCCAGCCCTGCGTGGCGAAGGTCCACAGCTGCGAGCTGAACCAGGTGTCCAGCACGTTCTCGTCCTGATGCACGTGATGACCGCCGCACTTGGGGCACACGTCGGTGTCCTCGGTGAGGGCGTCCTCCCAGCCGCAGTCCTCGCAGTAGAACACGGGGATGCGGTGGCCCCACCACAGCTGGCGGCTGATGCACCAGTCCTTGAGGTTCTCCATCCAGGTGGTGTAGGTCTGCGTCCAGCGCGCGGGGTGGAAGGTGACCTTGCCGGAGTTGACGGCGTCGAGCGCCGGCCCCTTGAGCTTATCGACGGCCACGAACCACTGCTCGGACAGCCACGGCTCCAGTGCGGAGTCGCAACGGTAGCAGTGCATGACGGAGTGGTCGAGCTCTTCGACGTGGTCGAGCAGGCCGTGCTCGTCGAACCACTTGATGACGGCCTCGCGGCACTCGTCGCGGTTCATGCCGGTGAACTCGCCGTAGCCCTCGACGACCACCGCGTGCTCGTCGAAGATGTTGATCTGCGGCAGGTCGTGGGCCTGACCCATGGCGTAGTCGTTGGGGTCGTGGGCCGGGGTGACCTTGACGAAGCCGGAGCCAAAGTTGGCGTCGACATGCCAATCCTCAAAGATGGGAATCTCGCGGTTGACGATCGGCAGCATGACGGTCTTGCCCACAAAGGCGGCCTTCTCGGGGTCCTTCGGGGAGACGGCAACGCCCGTGTCGCCGAGCATGGTCTCGGGACGGGTGGTAGCGACGACGATGTAGTCCTGGCCGTTGACCGGCTCGGTCAGCGGGTAGCGCAGGTGCCACAGATGGCCCTTCTCGTCCTTGTACTCAGCCTCGTCGTCCGAGATAGCGGTAGTGCAGTTGGGGCACCAGTTGACGATGCGCTTGCCGCGGTAGATCAGGCCGTCGTGGTACCAGTCGCAGAAGACCTTACGCACGGCCTGGGCATAGTCCTCGTCCATGGTGAAGCGCTCGTTGTCGAAGTCGACGGAGCAGCCCATGCGCTTAATCTGCTCGACGATGATGCCGCCGTACTCGTGAGTCCAGTCCCAGCAGGCGTCGACGAACTTGTCGCGGCCGATCTCCAAGCGGCTGATGCCCTCGCTCTTGAGCTTCTTATCGACCTTGGTCTGCGTAGCGATACCGGCGTGGTCGGTGCCCAGCACCCAGCGCGTGGACTTGCCGCGCATGCGGGCCATACGGATGATGGCGTCCTGGATGGAGTCGTCGGTGGCGTGACCCATGTGGAGCTTGCCGGTCACGTTGGGAGGCGGAATGGTGACGGTGCAGTCGCCCACGCCCTCGCGGCGCTTGTAGTAGCCGCCGTCGAGCCACTTCTGCAGGATCGCCGGCTCGTTGGTCGACGGATCGTAGTTCTTGGGCATCTCTTCCATATATCTCTCCCTGTCCCGCCGGCGTGTCCACCTGCTTGGTTTTCGCTCGGTCAGGTCCTGGCTCGCACGAAGAGCACATTAAGTGCTCTTCGGCTCGTGCGGAATCTACGAAAACCAAGCAGGCGGACGCGCCTTAGGTATCGATTACTTCAGTCTGATATGACTTCGCTGAGGCTTAACCAAACACACAGAATAACACAGGTAGTTGGGTGTTTTGCGTATATATAAAATAGCCTCCGACCGCGGATGGTCGGAGGCTATTTGCAAGCACGTTTTTGGCAGGTTTACCCGTAGATGCGTTGGGGCTGTTCTTCGCCCTTAACCGCCGCTTCGGTCACGATGACCTTGGCGACACCCTCCTCGCTGGGGAGGTCGAACATCGTCTGCTGAAGCACGTCCTCGCAGATGGAACGCAGGCCGCGGGCGCCGGTCTTGCGGGCGAGCGCCATACGGGCGATCTCGTGAAGGGCCGCGGCCTCAAACTCAAGCTCAACGTCCTCGAGCTGGAACATCTTGCGGTACTGACGCACCACGGCGTTCTTGGGCTCGGTCAGAATCGACACCAGGTCGTCCTCGTCGAGCGCCTGCGTCTGGGTGACAACGGGCGTACGGCCCACGAACTCGGGGATCATGCCAAAGGCGTTGAGGTCCTGCGGGAGCACCTGACGCAGCAGGTCGTTCTCGTCGACCGAGGTGGGGCCGGCGATCTCGGAGTTAAAGCCCACGCCCTTGTTG
The DNA here is from genome assembly GCF_003437565.1 of Collinsella sp. TF10-11AT. Lineage (NCBI taxonomy): Bacteria > Bacillati > Actinomycetota > Coriobacteriia > Coriobacteriales > Coriobacteriaceae > Collinsella > Collinsella sp. TF10-11AT. The sequence goes on along the minus strand of NZ_QSQW01000005.1, from coordinate 85,168 downwards.
CCCACGCGGTCGGCGATGATCTTGTCCAGACCCACAAAGGCACCGCCGCAGATAAACAGGATGTTAGTCGTGTCGATCTGCAGCAGCTCCTGCTGGGGATGCTTGCGGCCACCGGTAGGCGGAACGCTGGCCACCGTGCCCTCAAGAATCTTAAGCAGCGCCTGCTGCACACCCTCGCCCGAGACATCGCGGGTAATGGAGAGGTTCTCGGCCTTGCGGGCAATCTTGTCAATCTCGTCCACGTAGATAATGCCCACCTGAGCGCGCTCAATGTCGCCATCGGCAGCATTGATGAGCTTGAGCAGGATGTTCTCCACGTCCTCGCCAACGTAACCAGCCTCGGTGAGCGCGGTGGCATCGGCGATGGCAAACGGCACCTCGAGGATGCGCGCGAGCGTCTGGGCCAACAGGGTCTTGCCGGTACCGGTGGGACCGAGCAGCAGGATGTTGGACTTGGCGAGCTCCACCTCGTCCATGTCATCGTCAAGCTGCGAGTCCAAACCGTCGTCAAAGGCCGAAAGCGCAGCACCGCCCTCGATCACGCGACGATAGTGGTTGTACACGGCAACCGACATGGCGCGCTTGGCGTCCTCTTGGCCCATGACATAAGCCGAAAGCTCGTCATAGATCTCGTGCGGCGTCGGCACGTGCGTGATGACCTGGCGGTCGTCCTCGAGCTCAAAGCCCTCGGTCTCGGGGTCCACAGCGGGCTGCCCGGCAGCCTGGCCGTGGTCATTGAGGAAGCCCGGCAGCTTGCCATTGCGGGCAGCGTCCATAAAGTCCGAAGCCAGCGACTCCTCCAGAATCTCGGAGCAGGCGGCGACGCACTCGTCACAGATAAAGATGTTGGTCGGGCCCTTTACGAGGCGTCGGACCTGGCCCTGCTCTTTTCCGCAGAAGGAGCAGCGGATGGGGTTGCCGTTCTCGTCAAAGTTGTCCTGCATGTTTCCTGCCATCCTAGGCGTCCTTCGCGGCGAGATCGCGAGAGGTGACGATACGGTCAATCAGGCCGTAGTCGAGGGCCTCGGCAGCGGTCAGGTAGTTGTCGCGCTCGGTATCGGCCTGGACCTTCTCGATGGGCTGGCCCGAGGCATCGGACAGGATCTGGTTGAGCTCGCGACGGGTCTTCTTGATCTCCTCGGCAACGATCTCGATCTCGGTCTGCTGGCCCTGGGCACCGCCGCTGGGCTGGTGAATCATGACCTTGGAGTGCGGCAGGCAGAAGCGCTTGCCCTTGGCGCCAGCCGAAAGCAGCACGGCGGCCATGGACGCAGCCATACCGACGCAGATGGTGGAGACCTGCGGCTTGATAAAGTTCATGGTGTCAAGAATCGCCAGGCCGGAGTAAACCTCGCCGCCGGGCGAATTGATGTAGAGCGAGATATCCTTCTCGGCATCCTGGCTCTCAAGATGCAGTAGCTGGGCAACGACCAGGTTGGCGCTGACGGAGTTGATCTCCTCGCCCAAGAAGATGATGCGATCGTTGAGCAGGCGCGAATAGATATCGTAGCTGCGCTCGCCGCGCGGCGTCTGCTCGATAACGTATGGCACGAGGGCGGAATCGAACTTAGCGATCATACGCATCTCCATTTCTCTCTTGCGGACCAAATTGGTTCTAGATAAACGTACGGTGCCCGCATGCTATGCATTGGCTGGCACCGTACGAAGCAACCGGATAACCGGCTTATAACTTTACCCCATCACGGGCGCATGCATGCGCTCGTGGACAAGGTGGCGAGAATTACTCGGCGTCCTTGGCGGTCTCGTCGACCTCGGTCACCTTGGCGTTCTCGACCAGGTGATCGACGGCCTTGGAGCGACGGATGGACTCACGGACGGCAGGCATGCGGCCATCGGCGATGAACTCGGCCTTGGAAGCCTCGACGTCCTTGACGCCGGCCTTCTCGAACTCGGCGTTGATGTCGTCCTCGGTGACCTCAATCTTGAGCTCACGGGCGAGGGCGTCCAGAGCCAGGGACTCACGGGCAACGTCGTTGGCCTGCTTATGCAGGTCGCCGATGAACTGCTCCATGGTCAGGCCGGAAGCGGGCAGCCAGGTGTCCAGCGTCATGCCGCGGGCAGCGAGGTTGGACAGGAAGTTCTGGCCAAGCTCCTCAAAGACGGACTGCTCGTAGTCGGCGTCCATCTCGTCGAGCTGCAGACGCTCGGCGAGAGCGGAGACGCAACGGTTCTCCTTCTCGGCCGGCAGGCGGGAAGCCTTGTCCTGCTCGATCTCGATCTTGATGGCGTCGCGCATGGCGTCGATGCTGTCGAAGCCGAAGTCGGACTTGACAAGCTCGTCGGTGAGCTCGGGGGTGTTGCGGACCTTGATGCCCTTGACGGTGACCTCGACGGTGTGGGTCTCGGCCTCCTCGCCCTCCTCGACCTCGTCGGTCCAGGTGACGGTCTTGACGTCGTCAACGTTAGCGCCGATCAGGGCCTCGTTGAACTCCTTGGGGTTGCTGTCGCTACCGGCGATGAGCATGCGACCCTCGGCGGCAAAGTTGTCGGCGTTCTCGACGGCCTTGAGGTCGACGGTCACATAGTCGTCAGCCTCGACGGCGCGACCCTCGACGTCCTCGAAGGTGGCACGGTAGTTGAGGAGCATCTCGACCTGGTTGTTGATCTCGGACTCGGTGACCTCCGCAGGGGGCATCTCGATCTCGACAGCGTCGAAGGAGGAGAGCTCAGCAGCAGGACGCAGAGAGAACTCGACGGTGTAGGTGTAGTCCTCGTGATCCTTGGCGAGGTCGAGCTCCTTGTAGTCACCGTTCTTGGTGGGGACGATGTCCAGCTCGTTGAGGACGGCGGGCTCGTTGGCGGCGATCAGGTCGTTGGTGGCCTGAGCGAGGGTAGCCTCGGCGCCAAGAGCGGAGTCGATGACCGGACGGGGAGCCTTACCGGCACGGAAGCCCGGGAAGCGGTACTTCTTGGCGGTGTCCTTGTAGGCCTTCTTGATCGCGGCGTCGACGTCGGCGGCCGGGATGGTGACCGTAGCGGTGAGCTTGGCGTCCTTGACGTCAGAAGCGGTGATGTTCAACACGTTCCTCCTCATACTGCCCAGCTTATCTGAGGTGCTGGTACCTTTATGCAACAAAGTGTCGCGACGGCCAGAGCCGACGCAGATGCGTTGGTGCGGGCGAAAGGACTCGAACCTTCACGGGAATCCCACCAGAACCTAAATCTGGCGCGTCTACCAATTCCGCCACGCCCGCATGAGCGCACAGACTAGGAATGATAGCAGATACGAACGACAAGCGCACGCACACCTTTTACAGGCTCACGACCTCACCACGAGTGCAAAAGGCGGGGCGAGTTGTCCCGTCCCGCCAACTACGACTTGTTAGATGACCCGCTACTCCCCCAGCAGAGCCTTCTCCGGTGTGATGGGCAGCGAGCGCACCTGGTGGCCGGTGGCGTGTGCGACGGCCGAGGCCACGGCGGCGAGCGGCGTGTTGATGACGACCTCGCCGATCGACTTGGCGCCAAACGGACCCGTCGGCTCGTAGCTCGGCTCAAAGGCCACGCGAATGCTGCCGATATCCAGGCGCGTGGGCAGCTTGTAGCTCATAAAGTTGCCGGTGCGCAGGCGGCCACGGTCGTCGTGCTCGACGATCTCGTAGAGCGCATGACCGATACCCTGGGCAATGCCGCCCTCGGCCTGGACGCGCGCGAGCGCCTCGTTGATCACGGTGCCGCAGTCGACGGCCGCCGCGTAGTCCACCACGGTCACCTTGCCGGTGGCCTTGTCGACCTCGACCTCGGCAATGCCGGCCATAAACGGCGGGGGCGAAACGGGCAGGCAGGCAGAGGCGTGCGAGGTCAGCGCGTCGCCGCCCGCGATGTTCTTGACGCATAGGTTGGCAAATTCGCGCAGCGTGAGGTAGCGGTTCTGCTCACGAGCGGCACGCTCGTCGGACAGGCGCACGTACTGGCCGTCGAAGACCACGTCGGCGGCGTCAACGTCCCACATCTGAGCGGCCTTGGCGCAAATCTTCTCGCGCAGCTCGGTCGCGGCGTTCTTGGCGGCAAGGCCCGTCACGTAGGTACCAGAGCTCGCGTACGAGCCGGCGTCGAACGGCGACACGTCGGTGTCCACGCCGCGCACCACGATCAGCGAGCTCTCCACGCCCAGCTCCTCGGCGGCAATCTGCGCCAGGATCGTGTCGACGCCCATGCCGTTATCGGTGGCGCCGGTGCCGATGGTAATGAAGCCGTCCTCTTCCAGGCGCATGTCGATGCCGGCGATGTCCACGTTGGAAATGCCCGAGCCCTGCATGGTGAGCGCGCAGCCCAGGGCGCGCACGCGGTCGCCCAGATCGACGGCCAGCGGCTTATCGCGCCAACCGATCATATCCATCGCGCGCAGCAGGCAGCGGTCGAGCGCGCAGGCGTTGAGCCTCTCGTTGTAGTACTGCGGCATGATCTCGCCCTCGCGCACGATGTTCTTAAGGCGCAGGTCGGCGGGGTCCATGTGCAGCATGTCGGCGAGCTCGTTGACGGCGCTCTCCACGGCAAACTGGCCCTGGGTGGCACCGTAGCCACGATACGCACCGCCACGGTTGGTATTGGTGTAGACGGCGTCCCAGCTAAAGCGGCTCGCCTTCACGTGGTTGTAGATGGGCAGGCTCTTGTGGCCCGAAAGGCCGATCGTCGTGGTGGCGTGCTCGCCATAGGCGCCGGCGTTGGACAGCGTGTGCAGGTCGATGGCCGTGATGGTGCCGTCGTTCATGGCGCCCAGCTTAACGGTCATCTGCATCTGGTGGCGCGAGTTGCCCGCAGTGATGGTCTCCTCACGGGTGTAGCAGCAGTAGCTCGGACGGCCGGTCTGCTGCGTCACAAACGCAACGAAGATCTCGCAGCAGCCCGTCTGCTTGGAGCCAAAGCCACCGCCGATGCGCGGCTTAATGACCTGCACCTGCGACTGCGGAATGTCGAGCGACTGCGCGACCATGCGGCGCACGTGGAAGGGCACCTGCGTAGAGGTGGTCACCGAGATGCGTCCGAATGCGTCAGTCGTCGCGAAGGCACGGAAGGTCTCCATGGGCGCGGTCTGCGTGGCCTGGCTGGTGTAGGTGCGCTCAAAGACGATGTCGCTCTGGGCGAAGGCCTCGTCAAGGTCGCCAAAATCGCTGGTACCGCTGCACACCAGGTTGCGCGGGACATCGCCGCCCTGCGGGAACATAAAGGTCACGTCGCCCTCGGGGTGGACCACGATGTCGTTATCGAGCGCCTGGGTAAAGTCGAGCAGGGGCTCGAGCACCTCGTAGTCGACCTTGATGAGCTTGAGCGCCTTGTCTGCGGCCTCCTCGGTCTCGGCGGCGACGATCGCCACCTCTTCGTTTTGGTAACGGACGAGGTTCTCGAGGATCAAGCGGTCGTAGGGACTCGGCTGCGGATAGCTCTGACCGGCGATGGTAAAGCGGCGCTTGGGCACGTCCTCATAGGTGTAGACTCCCACGACGCCCGGCACCTTCAGGGCGCGAGACGTGTCGATGGAGCAGATCTTGGCGCGGGCATACGGGCTGCGCTTGAGCTTAACGATGAGCGCGCCGGCGGGCACCATATCGCCCGTGTAGACGGGACGGCCCTCGAGCAGGGCCTTCGAGTCCTTCTTAGGCTGCTTATGGGTGATCTGCTTGTACGAGACACCGTCGCAGCTAGTGTCGTTGACCGGCAGCTCGGGCATCTCAAAGCCCACCTGCACGCCGGACTCGTTAAGGAAGCGGACGATGGCGCGCAGCTGGCTCTCGTAGCCGCTGCAGCGGCAGAGGTTGCCGGCCAGCTGGCGCGAGAGCTCCTCGCGCGTGGCGACGAGGCTCGGGTCCTCCTTGGCGGCGCGGGCGAGCGCCAGCACGTTCATGATGAGGCCGGGGGCGCAAAAACCGCACTGCTCAGCGCCTTCGGCAGCCATCGCACGGGCGAGCGCCTCAGACTCGGCCTTGAGGCCCTCGAGCGTGGTGACCGAGCGGCCCTCAACACGGGCGGCGGGAACCGAGCAGCTCAGCACCGGGTCGCCATCGAGCCACACCGTGCACAGGCCGCAGTTGGTGGTCTCGCAGGCACAGCGCACCGACGCGCAGCCCTGCTCGCGCAGCAGCGCAAAGAGCATGGTGTCGGGGGCAATCTGAACCTTGACTTTGCGGCCGTTGAGCGTAAAGGAAAGATCGATGAGTTTGGCAGCCATTAGCGCACCTCGCTAGAATCGACGCCGGGCACGCGGCGGCAGGAATACTCGTCCGTGGCGTGCTTGGGAATCTGCACGCCCTCGAGCTCGCGGGCAAGCGCGGCCGAAAGCTCGATGCCGGCGGCGCGGCGCACGGCCTGAATCGCCAGCGGGGCCGAGATGCGGCGGCGGTACTCGGCCGAGCCCCACATGTTGGTGCCATAGCTCAGCGCGCGCACGGACGCGGCCAGGGCGCGCAGCTCGTCCTCGGAAGGCTGTTCGCTCTCGAGGCCGCATGCCTCGCCCTGCAGCAGGGTCGCACGCAGCGGGCGGGCACCCACGGTGACATGCCAGCTGTTATCCCACCAGGCGGCGGTAACGTTTAGAGAGGGGAAGTCGGTCGCGGCCTTGCGCACGGCCTCGTAGCTCGCGCGGTAATCGTGCTTAACGACCACGACGCGCTCGATCACGTCGCGCACATAGCCCATGTTCACAAACTCGGCGAGCGGCACGCGGCCGGCGCCCGTCAGCTCAACATAGGAATCGAGCGCGAGGAAGGCGGAAAGCACGTCCGAAAAACCAAAGCGGCCGTAGATGCTGCCACCCACCGTGGCGGTATTGCGAAGCTGCACGCCCACGATGTCGTGAACGGCAAACTCAAATACGTTGTTGACGAGCGCGTTGAGCTCGGCATGGCACTCGAGCTGGCGCAGGGTGCACATGGCACCGATGCGAAACTCGGTCTCGGTCTCCTCGATCTGATCGAGTCCGCAGGCCGAAAGGTCAATCGCCGTCGCCACGCGACGCGATCCCAGGCGCATCCAGATGCCGCCGCCCACAATCTTGTTGTTGCGGTTCTTCTGCAAGAGCTCATAGGCTTCGGCCGCGTTTCCAACACGGACGTAGGTACCGAACTTGAGCACGTTCTCCCCCATCTCTTCACTTGTCCAGTACCTCTTAGTGTACCAAACGAGGACGCACGACCCTCGCCGCCACAGAAAAAGGCCCCCAGCCGAAATAGCTGGGAGCCTCATCAATGCTATGTCGAGCTGAATCTAGCAGACACCCTGGGCGAGCATGGCGTCGGCGACCTTCAGGAAGCCGGCGATGTTGGCGCCCATGACAAAGTTGCCCTCCTCGCCGTACTCCTTGGCGGTGTCGTCCACGTTGTGGAACATGCCGCGCATGAGCTGTTCGAGCTTGCCGTCGACCTCCTCGAAGGTCCAGGACAGGTGCTCGGCGTTCTGGCTCATCTCCAGGCCGGACACGAGCACGCCGCCGGCGTTGGCAGCCTTACCGGGCATAAAGACGACTCCGTTCTCCTGGAAGTAGGTCGTGGCCTCGATGGTCGTGGGCATGTTCGCGCCCTCGCCGACCACCTTGCAGCCGTTGGCGACGAGCGCCTGGGCGTCCTCAAGCAGCAGCGTGTTCTCGCGAGCGCAGGGCAGCGCGATGTCGCAGGGAAGCTGCCACACGCCGCGGCCGTCGCCCTCGTGCCACACGGCATTGGGCTTCTCGTCGACGTACATAGCGAGCGTAACGCCCTTGTCGTGGCCGGAGCGCTTCTTGTTGTAGACGTGCTCGAGCACGGTGTAGTCGATGCCGTCGGGATCCTCGACCCAGCCGTGGGTGTCGGAGCAGGCCAGCACCTTGCCGCCGAGCTGGGAGACCTTCTGGACGGCATAGATAGCAACGTTGCCGGAACCGTGAACGACGACGTTCTTGCCCCCGAAGGACTCGCCGCGGCTCTTGAGGTACTCGTCCACAAAGTAGACCAGGCCGTAGCCGGTGGCCTCGGTACGGGCGAGCGAGCCGCCAAAGGAGAGGCCCTTGCCGGTGAGGACGCCGGTCCACTCGTTGGTCAGGCGCTTGTACTGACCGAACATGTAGGCAACCTCGCGGCCGCCAACGCCCAGGTCGCCGGCGGGAACGTCGGTGTTGGGGCCGATGTGGCGGTAGAGCTCGGTCATGAAGGACTGGCAGAAGTGCATGATCTCGTTGTTGGACTTGCCCTTGGGGTCAAAGTCGGAGCCGCCCTTGCCGCCGCCCATGGGAAGGGTGGTCAGGCTGTTCTTAAGAATCTGCTCCAGACCCAGGAACTTGAGCATACCCAGGGTGACCGTCGGGTTAAAGCGCAGGCCGCCCTTGTAGGGCCCAATGGCAGAGTTGAACTCGACGCGGTAACCGCGGTTGACCTGGACCTTGCCCTGGTCGTCGACCCAGGGAACACGGAACATAACGATGCGCTCGGGCTCGACGAGGCGCTCCAGTAGGGCGGCCTCCTCGTACTCGGGATGGGCGTCGAGCGCCGGCTGGATGGTGCCGAGGATCTCGGTCGCGGCCTGGATGAACTCAGGCTGCTCGGGATAGCGGGCCTTGAGCTCGTCGAGAACTTTCTGCGTGTAGCTCATGCTTCCTCCAATTGATGGAAAAGAAAGGTGTCGTTCGCGGCGCCCCATGCGCCGTGAGCTTTATCGAGTATGGATAATATCGCACTGTTGCTACAAAGTTACGAATAAGGCAACGAGCGGATGTTTCATTTTGATTACGATGCAGGTAGATAGCTTTTTGACCGCCTGACGAGCAAATCGCGTGTTTCGAAGCTGTTTCCCGCACGTTTCGAAACCACCACAAAGGGGACAGGCACCTTTGTGGTGGTTTTGGCGAGATGCGTTGGCGGGAACGGATGTGAATCGAACACATCCAAGACGTTTTGCACGCCTCACAACGGTTTTGAAGACCGCGGGGCCCACCGGAGCCCATCCGCTCCCAAACGTGGCGGTATTTTACCAAACCCAACAGACCACAACCGAAAAGAGCGATGCGGAAACCGCTAACGCAGCGATCTCAGACCGCCGGACTCCTTGTCGAGTACTGTAAAGCGCACGGCATCCAGGTGCTCCAAGATGCTAATGGTTCGTTTGCGCGACACGCCCAGGGCTTCGCGCAGCACACTCGTGGTGGCGGCGCCGCCAGCAGCCTCGATAGCCGTCGCAACAACCTCACGCGCATGGGCCTCGGCAGCGGCGGACAAGGCAACGTCGCGCTCGACCTTAACGATCGAGTGGTTGAGCGAAAGCTCGCGCAGTACACGCGTCATGGTGTCGCGATCGAGCTGCAACTGTTCGCTCACCTCGGGAAGCGTCGGCGCATTAAGACCGGCCTCATCCAGCAGGGCCACGATACGCTGGCCAGCCTCGCGCACCACGCGTATCGCCGCGGCGGCGGAATGCGGGTCGAACACCTCGGCACCGTCGACGGCGCACACGCCACGTGCACAGCCCTCGGCAATAAGTGCCATCGCGACATCGTTACCGGCGCCCGGCCAAGCCGCGTGCGCGACCGCACCGGACGTAAAGCCGATCTCTTTGGGAGCCGCCGCGTGCATGGAGGACAAGGCCGCAGCCAGCACATCCATTGCAGCATCGAGAGCCGAGGCATCTGCGTAGAGCACCGCACCGCCCGCAGCAAGCTCGCACACGGCAGCCTGGTCCACAAGCCCACGCAAAACGATCTCGACCTCGCCGGTAACAAGATCGAGCGCTGCGGCAACACCGGCAGCAGCAACAGGCAGCGTTTGCAGCGCCAGCCACGCGTGTACGCCGTCCGCGACATCTCCGGACTCAAGCGCCGCATACAACGCGCGCTCCCCCGCCGACAGGACCCGCGCGCGGCGACAGCGCGATAGCAGGACGCGTCCGCCGCCAAGCAGCGAAATCGGCGAATACGACAGAATGACGGCATGATCGCCGGCGCGCAACGGCAGCGGCCGTTCCAGGCGCACCTGCACCACACGCGTCTCGCCGACCGCAATAGGCGGCTCGTCGTCTAAAAGCATAATGCGGCCGAGCACCTCAGCCGTGCCCGCCATAACGTGCACGCGTGTACCCGAAGCAAGAACGCCGGCTCGCACGCCATCGCGCCCCACATATGTCAGTTGCATCAAAAAGCGCAGCGTCTGGCCCACGCGACCCTCGACGCCGAGCATCTCGCCGCGCTTGAGGCCCGCCACGCCATCGCCCACCAGGTTCAGGGCGACGCGCTGGCCGGGAACCGCGCACTGGGTATCCCCGTGAACCTGCACCCCGCGCACGCGACAGCGCGTTTGCGACGGCAGCGCAACGAGCTCATCGCCAACCGAAACGGGACCGTCGTGCAGCGTACCCGTCACGACGGTTCCGGTGCCGCGGATGCTAAAGCAACGGTCGATGGGAAGACGGGGCGCGGCGCCCGAGCCAGCGGTCGCCTCCAGATGCTCCGACCAGCACGAACAAACCGTGTTATCGAGCGTCGTAAGCAGCTCGTCCAGGCCCTCGCCCGTCTTGGAGGACACCGGCACTATAGAGGCACCCGCAAACACGGTCCCGTCCAGAAACGCCTCGACATCGAGCTCCGCCAGCGCGGCAATCTCGTGGTCGGCCAAATCGCGCATCGTGAGTGCGACGACCATGCGCGTCACACCCAACAGCTCCAGAACCCGAACGTGCTCGCGGGTCTGCGGCATCACGCCCTCAACGGCCGAAACCGCCAGCAACGCAACGTCCACGCCGGTGGCGCCCTGCACCATGGCGCGCAGATAGTGCGCATGCCCGGGTACGTCGACCAAGCCGACAAGCTTGCCGCTGGGAAGCTCGAGCTCGCCAAAGCCGAGCTCAGTGGTCATGCCTCGGCGCCGTTCGACCTCCAGACGGTCGGGATTTTTGCCGGTCAGCGCCTCGATAAGGGCCGACTTTCCGTGGTCGACGTGTCCTGCCGTTCCGACGATAACGGGACATTCGACAAGCTCGCGCGCGGTCATCGACGCAAACCTGCCCGCACGGCATCCGCCAACGCAGACGCACACAGGTCAAGGTCGGTGTCGCGCAAAAGCGTGCGAACGTCAAAAAGCACCTGGTCGTGCCGCACGCGCGTCACAACCGGCGTATCGGGCTCCTGTACCATAGCGCGCTTTAGGCCATCGGCGGATAGACGCCCATCGACGGGACAGACGGCAACGCAAAAAGTTGGGAGCTCGACGGTCGGCAGCGAACCGCCGCCCGGAGCAGACACGCCCTCGACAACCTGCAGCTCCACCGCCTCCTCACACTGAGACTCGCGAAGCTTGCGCAGCATGCGGTCATGCAGGCGCTTGGCCTGACGCTCGAGCGGAGCCGGCGCGCCGGAAAGCATGTTGAGCACCGGGATCTCCCGATGCGCTGTATCGGATCCGGTCACATACAGGCGCAAAGTGGCCTCGAGCGCCGCGAGCGTGAGCTTGCCGGGGCGAAGCGCGCGCATAAGCGGATGCGAGGCACAGGCGGCGATTACCTGGGCGCTACCGAGAATAATGCCCGCTTGCGAGGCGCCGAGCAGCTTGTCGCCCGAGCACGAGACGACGTCAACGCCGGCGCAAAGCGAGGCGGACGTGGGCTTCTCCCCAGCATCGACGAGCACCTCATCTGTAAGCAAAGCGCCCGAGCCCTGGTCCTCGTACAGTAACAGCCCGTGCTCATGCGCCAGCGCAGAAAGCTCCGCCGCGGAAACCTCCTCGTGGAAACCCTCGATACGGTAGTTAGAAGGATGAACTTTCAAGATCATCGCCGTATTGGGCGTAATGGCGCTTCGGTAATCATCCAGATGCGTGCGGTTGGTGGAGCCCACCTCGACAAGCTTGGCACCCGAAGCCGCCATGATATCGGGAATGCGGAAGCTGCCGCCCACCTCGACAAGCTCGCCACGGCTCACGATGACCTCTTTGCCGCTTGCATGCGCGGCAAGCACCAGCAGCACCGCCGCGGCGTTGTTGTTGACAACCAGGGCGTCCTGCGCCCCCGTGAGCGTGCGCAGCAGACGCGCGGCATGCTCTTTGCGGCCCCCACGGGCACAGGTCGCGACGTCATACTCAAGCGTGCTGTAGCCGCGGGCGACATCGGCCACCGCCTGCACCGCTGCGGGAGCAAGCGGAGCACGGCCCAGATTGGTGTGAATCACAACGCCCGTCGCGTTGACGGCAGGGCGCAGGGTCGGCAGCGACAGGCGATGGGTCCGCTGCTCAATTGCCAAGGCGAGCTCGCGCTTGTTCCTTGCAGGGACGCCGGAGCGAATCGCCGCGCGCTCGGCATCGAGCTCGGCGTCAATCGCCTCGCGTACCATCGTGTCGCCTGCATCGCCAGCAGCCTTCATGACCGGCCACTCGGCAAGCAGCTCGTGAACGGCGGGAATGGAACGCAGGCGGCCGCGCACCTCGGCAGACATGGATTCGCAGTCGCTCATGAAAAGCCTTTCGACATGTTCAATAAAAAGCTGGTCCCCCGCGATCGTCATCGGGCAAATAAATACCGGCGCGCACGCAAAAGGGACAGGTCCATTATGGCAGCTCGTGACAAGACGTCGAAGCGCCTCGTCTAAAACCTGCCAAAATAAACCTGTCCCTTTTTGGTCGGTTATGGCTTGGTGGCTTTAGGCCTCCTTATTGGCGTAGATAAACCAGTAGCCCAGCGCCACGATCAGGGCGCCACCCACGATATTGCCCAGCGTGGCGACCGTAAGGTTGAGCGCCAACCCGGCAGCGTTGAGGGCATCGGCGCCAGCGACATCGGCTCCATAGCCGCAGGAGTGCATCAAAATACCCATGGGCAAAAAGTACATGTTGGCAACGCAGTGCTCAAAACCGCAGGCCACAAAGGCGGCAATGGGCAGCAAAATGCCCACGACCTTATCGACCACGGTCTTGCCGGCAGTGCCGATCCATACGGCCAGGCAGACAAAGATGTTGCACAGAATGCCGCGGAAGAAGATGGTAACGGCGTCGATCGTAACCTTACCGGCGGCGACGCTCACCATGGCGTTGGCGACGGCCTCGCCGTTGAGCTTGTAAATAGCTGCCATGTAAATCAAAAAGACAACGAACAGGGCGCCGGCAAAATTGCCGATCCACACAATAGCCCAAGCCTTGAGCATCTGGACGAGCGTGATCTTGTTGCTCTTAAGCGCGCAGACCATAAGCGAGTTGCCGGTAAACAGCTCCGCGCCGCAAATAAGCACGAGCACCAGCCCCAGGCAAAAAGCAAGGCCACCTACAAAGCGCTGAGCGCCCCAGCCAAGGGACGCATCGCTCAGAAAGACCGTGAAGAACAGGCCGCCAAAGGCGATGAACGCACCGGCGAACATAGCGAGCAAAAAGGCCTTCGAGACCGGCAGGTTAGCCTTGGTAACGCCGGCGGCCTCAGTCTTGGCCTCGATCGCGGCGGGCGCCAGGCAATCGGGGGTGGGATATTCTGCCTTGAAATCTGCCATGTCAGTCACTTCTTTCCTAATCAGCAGGGACGAGCATTGCCAATGCAAAGGCCCCGCGTCGGACGGTCAAAACAAAACAGGTCAGAAGTAAACGTACCTCTGACCTGCAAATTACTTGGAGCGGGCGACGGGAATCGAACCCGCGTCATCAGCTTGGAAGGCTGGGGTTCTACCATTGAACTACGCCCGCAAGATATGGTCGGGACGACAGGATTTGAACCTGCGACATCCTGCTCCCAAAGCAGGCGCGCTACCAAACTGCGCCACGTCCCGAAGGTGTTGAGCAGCTAAGGTCTAAACCTTGCGTGTCCCAAAGCGAAGGAAATTATAGGGGAGACTCCCCGCCTGTGCAAGCGACGATACCCTAGCTCCTCGAATGTGCGACAAACCGGCTGTGGAGCAGGCCAATCACAAACGCCACCACGGCAACCGGCGCCCATGCGGCTCCAATGTCGGCCAGCGGCAGCGCATCGAACGGCAGCCACACGCCTGCAAAGAACGCGTCGCGGATCGAGGTGATCACGCTCTGCACCGCGACAACGCCGCCGACCCAGACCCACACCTGCGGATGCGCGTCGCAAAAACCGTGCACTAGGCCCATAAGCACCAGAACAATTGCAACAGGGTACAGGGCGTTGAGCATGGGCACCGAGAACATGAGGATCACGTCGAGGCCCACGTTTGAGAGCACGCACGAAAACGCCGCGAACACAAAGGCGAGTATCGCAAAGGGACGGCGCATGGCCTCCTCGGAAGCCTCTGCTCCCCCTTCGACCACATACGTCTCGCAGAAGTAACGCGAGCAGCAGCTGATGAGGCCGATGCATACGTTCATGCAGGCGAGGAAGAAGATCGCAAAGACCACGACCGTGCCGGCAAGGCCAAAGTGCATGGAGGCCGAGCGGGCGAGGATGGCGGCTCCGTTGGTGGCATCGGGCATCACGGTGCTCAGCTGCGTGCCGGCAAGCGCCAGACCGCAGTAGATGATGGCCATGAGCACACCAGCGATCACGCCGGAGCGCGAAATCTCGAAGGCCACGCGCTTGTCGTCGGTAACGCCCAGCTCGTGGATGGTCTCGGCGATGATGATGCCAAAGGCGAGCGACGCGAGCAGGTCCATGGTCTGATAGCCGGTCAAAAAGCCCTGCACGGCGGCACCGGCATCGTAAGGAGCCTGCGGCGCGGCAGCGGAACCCAGCGGCGAGACCACGGCAGCGCCCACGACCAATACGATAAGGGCGATGAGCGCGGGGCCCGTAATGCGGCCGAGCACGCGCGTAATGACACCCGGGCGCAGCGTGAGCACAAAGGCGACGGCAAAGAAGGCGACGGCAAACACCAGGCGGGCCGTGCCGAGCGAGACACCCTCGGGCAGCAGCGGCACCAGCATCTCGAAGGCCGTGGAGCTCGTGCGCGGAATGGCCAGACACGGACCGATAGCCAGATACACCGCCGCGACAAAAAACTCGCCAAACTTGGGGTGCACACGACCGGCAAGCTCGCGCGCCGTTCCGGCAAGTGCCACGGCAATAAAGCCCATGACGGGAAGGCCGATGGCGGCAATCAGAAAGCCGAGCATGGCGAGCGGCGTGGCAGAGCCCGCCTGCAGCGCCAGCAGCGGCGGAATAATGAGGTTGCCGGCGCCAAAGAGCATCGAGAACAGGGCGATGCCGACGGTGAGGACATGGTCGGAGCGCAGACCGCGCGGGGCGGATGATGCCATAGGACCACCTTTCGGGTCGAAACAAAACGGGACGGGCAAAAGACCCGTCCCGCAAGTATATACGCTTTAGCAGGCTAAATCGTGCAGAGCGTCAATCGCGGTGTCGACTTCCTCGTCCGTGTTGAAATACCCAAACGAGAAGCGAACGACACCCTGGCGCTCGGTCCCCAGTGCGCGGTGCATGAGCGGAGCGCAGTGGGCGCCGGGGCGCGTCGCAATCCCCCACCCTTGCATGAGCGCGTCCGAGACCTCGGCCGAATCGATATCGCCCACGTTAAGCGAAACGATCGCCGAGCGCACGGGCTGGTCAAACGCACCGTAGAGCGCAATGCCGGGAATGTCGCGAACGCCGACGAGGAAGCGCTCGGCAAGCGCACGTTCGCGTGCCGCAATCGCCTCTACCCCGCCCTGGGCCTCGATAACGTCGAGGCCGGCGGAAAGGCCGGCGATACCGTGACCGTTGAGCGTGCCCGCCTCAAGACGCGTGGGCCACTCTTGCGGCTGCAGCGCATCGAAGCTGCGCACGCCCGTGCCACCCATGGCCCAAGGAGCCACGTCAATGCCTTCCGCCACGGCTAGGCCACCGGTCCCCTGCGGGCCCATGAGCCCCTTGTGGCCGGTAAAGCACACCACGTCGAGCCCCATGACCTGCATATCGATATGCGCCGTGCCGGCAGACTGCGAGGCATCGACGATCACAAGCGCGCCGGCCGCATGGGCCATGGCAGCCACGCGTGCAATGTCGACCGCGTTGCCGGTCACATTGGAGGCGTGTGTCACCACCACGGCACGCGTGCCCGGCGTGACCAGCTGCTCGAGCTCGTCGTAGTCGAGCACGCCGTTCGCGTCGCAGCCCGCATGCTCAACAGTCACGCCCTGCTCTGCCGCCAGGCGGTTGAGCGGACGCAGCACGGAGTTGTGTTCGAGCACCGTCGTGACCACACGATCGCCGGGGCGCACCACGCCGTTGATGGCGGTGTTGAGCGCCGCCGTGGAGTTGGGCGTAAAACAAATATGGTCCACCCGCGGGCAGCCCAGCAAGCGCGCAAGCTTGGTGCGGCAGCTGTGGATGGTGCGCGCCGCGTCGAGCGCACCCGACGTGGCGCCTCGCCCAGCATTGCCGAGCGAGCACATCGCCTGCACCACGGCATCGATGACCGCCTGAGGTTTGTGCATGGTCGTCGCCGCGTTATCCAGGTAGATCATCGCACGACCTCCCACATATCGATCACAGTAAAGCCCTCGGTGGGAACGTCCGCCGCGGCAAGCTCGCT
Source organism: Collinsella sp. TF10-11AT (assembly GCF_003437565.1). Lineage (NCBI taxonomy): Bacteria > Bacillati > Actinomycetota > Coriobacteriia > Coriobacteriales > Coriobacteriaceae > Collinsella > Collinsella sp. TF10-11AT. The sequence continues at coordinate 68,730 of NZ_QSQW01000005.1, read as the reverse complement.
TCGCAGCAGTGGTTCATTTTCAGGCAGGGCTTTCCATGCCAGGCCGCAGCCGGCAGCAACCTCTCCGGGTACGGGAATCGTTCGCCCGGGAAGGCCACGCTCACGGCACAGAGACTCGCAGCCCATGGCGGCCGCCGTGGTGGGAAACGTGATGACAAGCGCCGGGCGCTTTTCTCTCATGGCAATCCCACCCAGGCGCTACGGACGCACGACGCGGCCGGCCTGCTCCATCTTTTCGACGATCACGTACATGTTCGTGACATCGCCCACGGCAAGCTGGTCCTTAATGCCAAAGTGGTCGAGGCAGGTGCCGCAGGTAAGGATCTCGACACCCTGCTCGGCCAGGCCCTTGAGGTCGTCAAGCACCGGCGACCCCTCGACGGTGAGTTTGGCGCCGCCGTTGTAGAAGAGCATCGTGGCGGGCAGCTCCTCCTGCTGCGTCACGGCAAAGATAAAGGCCTTCATGAGCTTGTGGCCCAGCTCATCGTCGCCGCGACCCATGCAATCGGTGTAGACGGCCACGACCAGCTTGCCCTTGCCGGCGCTGGCGTCGCAGAAAGCGGCGCCGTCCTGCTCAGGATCGGCCACGGCAACGGCGCCGGCGGTCGCCACGATCACGTGCCACTCGGCATCGGCGACCTTCTCGACCGAGGCCGTGCAGCCCTTTTCCTGTGCCATCTTGGAGATGTTCTTGACGGCCGTCTCGTTGTCGACCGAGGTCACCACAGCACCCTCGCCATCAAGCTGCTTCAGAGCTTTGAGCGTCTTGACGACGGGCAGCGGGCAGGCATCGCCCATGGCATTGACTTCAATTTTGGTAGACATAGCAAATCCTTTCAAAAGGGACCGCCCAGAACAGTAGACGGTCGCATAAACGGTTTTCCTTAATGCACAACGTGAACGGCAGGACCACCCGGCACCGCCTCGCACACGCGGCCGATTGTGGCGGCAACGCGACCTTCGGCATGCAGGCGGCGGGCGAGCTCATCCACATCGGCAGCAGGCGCTGCGATGAGCAGGCCGCCCGAGGTCTGCGGATCGTACAGCGCATCCAGCATTCCCGGCTCCAGGTCATCGTCGGCCGCCACGCGCGGGCCAAAGAAATCCTGGTTGCGGTAGGCGCCGGCAGGGATAATGCCCAGACGCGCCATATTGAGCACCTGGTCAAAGAGCGGCACCGCCCCCGACACAAGCTCAATCTGCACACCTGAGCCCTCGGCTATCTCGCACGCGTGCCCGATCAGGCCAAAGCCCGTGACATCGGTGCAGCCGTGAAGCTCGAGGCCCTCGGCCAGACGAATCGGGGCCTCGTTGAGGGTGCGCATCGAGTCGAACATGGCTGCGGCCTCGTCCTGCTCGATGAGCTCGCCCTTAATGGCCGTGGTGATGATGCCAGAGCCGATCGCCTTGGTCAGCAGCAGGACATCGCCAGCGCGCGCGCCGCTGTTGGCGAGCATGCGGTCGAGCGAGACAAAGCCGCTCACGGACAGGCCGTACTTGGGCTCGTCGTCGTTGATGGTATGGCCGCCCGCGATGGAGCAACCCGCCTCGACGCACTTATCGGCGCCACCCGCCAGAATCTCACCTGCGACCTCGACGCCCAGGCAACTGGGAATGCACAGCAGGTTCATGGCATGGCTCGGTCGTCCACCCATGGCATAAATGTCCGACAGCGAGTTGGCCGCCGCGATCTGACCAAACAGGAACGGGTCGTCGACCATCGGCGGGAAGAAGTCGACGGACTGCACGAGGCCCAGGTTTTCGCCAACACGAAAAACACTAGCATCGTCGGAGGTATCGAACCCCACGAGCAGGTTGTCGTTATGCACATTGGGTAAGTCGCCCAGGACCTGGGCGAGGGCTCCAGGAGCCAACTTAGCGGCTCAACCGCTCGCGGCAGTCATAGACGTGAGCTTAATCTGATCGTCAGCCATCGATACCTCCTCTCATCGGTCAATCATTTCCTCCCAGTATACGCATGAATGCAGGCCCACGGCCGATGCATTAATCGAGCGCCTGTGCGCGAATCGCCGCGCCGATGGCACCGGCAAAGCGAGCCTGGGGCGAGGTGGTCACCGGCGACCCCAGCAGCTCGCCCAACCGCTCCACCACGAAGGCGTTCTCGCACAGGCCACCGGTCAGGTAGTACGGGGCGCCCGCGGCCTGCCCGGCCATGGTCGCCACGCGCGAGACCACGCTATCGATCACGCCACGCGCAATGTTCTCGCGCGGCTCACCGCGACCGATCAGGCTGATAACCTCGCTTTCGGCAAACACCGTGCACATGCTGCTGATCTTGGTAGGCTCGCCGGTGCGGGCGAGGTCTGCCATCTGCTGCTGGGAAATGCCTAGGCGGTCGGCCATGATCTCCAAAAAGCGCCCCGTGCCGGCGGCGCACTTGTCGTTCATGGCAAACTTGGCCACGCGGCCACTTTTAAGCTGAATGACCTTGGTGTCCTGGCCGCCCACGTCAATCACCGTGCCGTGATCGCCAAACAGGTGCACGGCACCGGTACCGTGGCAGGTAATCTCGGTCACGACCTTATGCGCATAGGGCACGGCGACACGGCCGTAGCCAGTCGCGACCACGCGAGCATCGTCGCCCGCCACGTCATAGCCGGCTGCGGCGAGCTCACCGCGCAGACGCTCGGCCGCATCGACCGAGGAGAACCCGGTTGGCTGCACGCACGTCCACGTCACCGAACCCGCGCCATCGACCACAGCAGCCTTAGCCGCCGTAGACCCGATATCGATCCCGATCCCTATCATGGCTCTCTCCTAATCCAAACATCAAAGACAGCGGCGCATTCAGGCGCCTTAGCTCTAGGTTTCTCAGGTGCCGGAGGTTGCCCCGAAAGAGGAGCGCAGCGTACTTTGGTACGCAAGCGACGGTTTGAGGGGCAAGATCCGGTGCCTGAGGAAGCTAGAGGGTCTCGATGAAGGCAGCGATGCGGGTCTCAATCTGGCCCATGTCGCCGTTGCTGTAATCGGTCTCAATCTTCATGTACGGAATGCCCGCACCCTCGACGGCCTCCTGCATGCGTGCGCTCTCCACGTTAAAGGTATGGCACGCCTGCAGCACGCTCTCCACCACGCCATCGACGTGGTACTTCTCGCACATGGCCAGCGTGTTCTCCATGCGGCCGTCGTTGGGTGTCATGACCGAGCAGTTAATGTCCAGGTAGCGGTCGGCGATAGCGCGCAGGATATCGGGCGCGTCCGGGTCGATCATCATGGCCGCCGTGCGCTCGCCCGAGCAATCGTCCATGCACACGACCGCGCCGCCATTAGACTCGATGGTGCGACCGATCTTGTTGATCACGCCGCCCACGGGGCAGCCGGTAATCAGGATGCGCTTAGCATCTGCCGCGACCGGGCGCTCTCCAGCCTCGTAGGCCTCGCGCAGCTTGGCAACCTTTTGCTCGAGCTGGTCCGTATAGGCCTCGATATCAAAGCTGAACGTACCGGCGAACATGGTGCTCATCAGGTCGACGCCGCTCATGGCCGCCGGCTGGTTGGCCTGGAGCGCAAACATCTCGAGCTGGGCGGCACGCAGGCGGTTGCGACGACGCACGGCGGCGCGCAGGTCGTCGTCGGTGATCGTGATGCCGTAGAAACCCTCGAGCTCCTCCTTGAGCAGGCGGCACTCCTCGTACCAGCCCTCACGCTCATAGGCACGATCGCGACCCTGCGGCAGGTGCAGAATGTACGTACGCTTGAGCTCCCCCAGCAGCTCGTACATCTTCTTCTTGCCGTCGCAGGTGGTCTCACCGATAATCATGTCGCTGAAGTACGTAAACGGGCACTTTTGCGAGTAGGCAAAGCCGTAGGTCGACTTGATGAGCGGGCAGAGGTTTGCCGGCAGCACCTTCTCGGCCTCGGGAATCACCTCGTCGGACGTGCCGCACAGCGCCACGCTCGCAGCCCCCGCGGCATCGATAATCTCGAGCGGCGTATAGCTGCACAGATACCCGATCAGGCGATTACCGGCCTGCTTGTAATCCTTGACGCGAATAAACGCGGCCTTGCGCTGCTCGTTGAACTCCTCAAACGTGCGCGGCAACGGCTGCTCAGTTTTTTCCGACATATAACTCCTTAACAAACCTTTTAACCAACCAAGGAAACGGCTTTCCCAGGTGCCCGAGGTTGCCGTGAAAGAAGAGCGCCGCGTACTTCTGGTACGCAATCAACGGTTTGAACGGCAAGATCGGGTGCCTGGGGAAGCCACCAGGACGGATAGTCCTAAATGGTTTCCAAGAGAGCCTCGATCCTGGTTTGCAGTTGGCCTGCGTCCTCGCCGGCGTAGTCGGTCGTGATGTGCATAAACGGAATGCCGGCCTCCTCGGCGGCCTTCTCCACGGCAAACGACTCCATCTCGTAGAGTGTGCAGAACTGCAGGGCCACGTCGACGATGCCGTCGGCGTGCAGGTCCTTGGCCATCTGGACAATGTCCTTCATACGCTGGTCGTTGGGCGTAAAGACGGCACAGTTGATCTTAAAGTAGCGCTCGGCGATAGCATCGAGCATCTCGTCAACCGTCTCACCGGACTCATCGACCAAGTCCTTGTAATAGCGCGAACCCGTGCAGGACTCCTCGCCCACCACGACGCCGCCGGCCTTCTCGATGAGGTTGAACAGATTCCAGTTGGGTACGGCCATGGGCGTGCCGGTGTACAGGATGCGCTTGGTCCCCTTGGGCGCCACGCCCTCGCCAGCCTCGACACGCTGCTCGCACTCAGCCGCCATATCGTTGATGGCTCCGGTCAGACGCGGCGTGTCGTCCATAAAGGCGGCCTGAACGGTCAGTAGGCTGTCGAGACCGCTAATAGGTGCAGGGTCGGCAGCGCGCGTGGCAGCAAGGCGCTGCAGGGCACGTCGCTTCTCATTGACGGCGTGGATGGCGGCCTTCAGACGCTCAGGCGTGATCGTGACGCCGCACTCTTCCTCGATCTTGGCGGCGAGTTTCTTGACCTCGGCCTTCCAGGTCACGAGCGTCGACTCGTCGTGCACGTTGGGAATATCCATGACGTACATGTTCTTTTGCGTTGCAAAGAACTCGTAGGCCTTCTTCTTGCCATCGCAGGTGTTCTCGCCTACCACCAAGTCACTCGACTCAATGTAGGGGCAGACCTCACCCAGCTTAAAGCCGGCAAAGCTCTTGATAAGCGGACAAGTGTTGCGCGGCAAGTGCTCCTCGACCTTGTCCGTTGCCCAATCGGCACCCGAGCACAGACCAACGGGAATGCCGTCACAGGCAAGCACGATCTCCTCGGGCACGTACACGCAGAACGAGCCCACGATCTTGGTGGCCTCGCCGGCTTCCTTCTTGTCGAGCATCTCCTTAATGCGGCCGCTGTGGATGTTGGTGGCGACAAAATCCAGGTAGGACGTGGACTTGGGGCGGTTGTTCTGCGACAGGAACATGTCCCCGTACATCTGGCCCACGGCGCCCAGCAGCATGTCGTGGTCGGCAAGATTCATGCCGAGGCTCTCCCACATCGGATGGAAATCGAATTCTTCAGCCATGACGGTTCCCCTCTCGAACCAAAAACGGATAACGGCGGTATCGATGCACGACGGACGGCGATTGCCCGGCCGTGCTTAAACCCGGAATTTTAGGGAACCTGCCTTGCGGACGGTTATTTAGTTGTGCGTCGTCTCTCCCGGAGCCGTGAACATACCTGCTCATATGCGGCTCCGAGCCATATACAGGGCACGCGCGGCAACGCGGCGAATGTATGTCGTCTGCGGCATGTGCGCACCCTCCTTTACAAGATAAGGTCAACTATATCAACGGTCATCGACCATGCGAACACCGTTGACATTCGTACGACAGCCTCGTGTGCCGTCGTTTAATAAATAATTATCTTGATTGATAAGAGTTTGTCATCCTTCATTCGGCGAACGGCAAGACAAAGCCGCCGAGGCTTATATCCCCGACGGCATTACCCGGCGCTATCGACAAACCAAGTGGATCTTACTCGCATCGAAGTGCATGCGCAGGGTCTCGTCGGCCTGCGGCAGCCCGTCGGCAGCTACGTTCACTTTGTTGACCTTCCACTGCAGACGCGTGGGCGCATCAGCACGCGGCACGTCCAACAGCACCAGGCGCTCAAAGCGTGAATCGCTCACTCGGGCCACGTGCAAATCATAGCTGTTGCGACCCCGCTCCGCGCGATTGTCAACATGGAAGTAGCTTGCGCGAATGCCCAGGTACGCCACATTATCGGGAACCTCGCGACCCACGTTAAAGGTCATGCCCCAGTCGAGGGCCTCAACTTCTTCGTCGCCGATCTTGCGCGCCCGGCTTGTGTTCTTGCAGCCCGTCAGGCGCAGCGCCGCCAGCGTCTGCGGACGGCGGACCACGTCCTCGACGGAGCCGATCTCCTCAACATGCCCGTCATGCATCACGCAGATACGCTCGCACAGGCGGCACGCTTCGTCGATGTCGTGGCTCACGTAGAGCACGGTGCGGTTGCATACATCGAACAGGTCGAGCATGTTCTGTTCGAGGGCGCTCTTAAGATAGGAATCGAGTGCGCTCATGGGCTCGTCGAACATAAAGATGCCGGGATGCGCCGCCACCATGCGGGCAAGCGCCACACGCTGCTGCTGGCCACCCGAGAGGCGCGCGGGATAGCGGTCGGCAAAGTCGGCCAGTCCAAAGATACTCAGGTAGCGCTCGGCAAGTTGCTTGCGCGCCGCAGCGTCGCCCGCATCCTTTACGCCGGCGCACACGTTATCGGCCACCGTCATGTTGGGAAACAGCTGATAGTTTTGGAACAGTAGGGCGCATTTTCGCTCCTGGGGCGACAGGTTAATGCCCGCGGCCGAGTCAAAAAAGGTCACGCCGTTGACGACGATCTTGCCCTCGTCGGGCGTCTCCACACCGGCAATGCAGCGCAGCGTGCAGCTCTTGCCGCAACCCGAGGCGCCCAGCAGCGCCACGCGCTCCTCGCCGGCCTCAAGCTGCATGTCGAGCACAAACCCGGAATAACGTTTCTTAATATCCAAAACGAGCGACATGGCTTATCGACCTCCCTTTGCGACCGTGTCATCGCGCATAAGCTCGGCCAACGCCTCGCGATCGATACGCAGCGCATCGCCGCCGACCGGGTCGAGCGAATCGCCCTGTCCGGCGAGATCTTTGGCCTGCTTGCGCTCTGCACGGGAGAGACCACGCTCGCGATACTTTTGCGAATGCGCCGTATACATGTTGATGAACAGAATGACCAGGAAGCTGAACGCAATTACGACCACGACCCAAAAGAGGGCCACCGACGTGTTGCCGCCCATCCACTCAAAGTAAATCGCAATGGGAATGGTCTGCGTAATGCCGGCATAGTTGCCTGCAAAGAACAGGGTGCAGCCAAACTCGCCCATCGCGCGGGCAAAGGCAAGCACCGCGCCGGCGGCAATCGAGGGCCAGCCAAGCGGCATCATAAGCTTGGTAAAGATGCGACGCTCGGACCATCCCAGGGTTCGCGCGGCATCGAGCATCTGCGTGTCAAGGCTCTCAAAGGCTCCGAGCGCCGTGCGGTAGACCAGCGGAAACGACACAACGACGGCCGAAATGACCGCCGCGGGCCAGGTAAAGACGATCGAGATGCCGTGTGCGATGAGCCACTGGCCCACCCCGGTCGAGCGGCCAAACAGCATGAGGAGCAGAAAGCCGCAGACCGTGGGCGGCAGCACCATAGGAATCGTAAAGACCGAATCGAGCAGGCCCTTGATGCGACTCGAGGTACCCATAGTCTTCCACGCGGCAAACAAGCCCAGCGCAAAGGAGATCAGCAGGGCAAGGCCGCTCGTTTTAATGGACACCCAAAACGGGCGATAGTCGATGTCGCCCAAAAAGGAAGCCAGAGAGGTCAACGGCCCTTGCTCATCCCGCAACACGACAGACGATGCCTCTACCATTTGAGCGCTATCAAGCCAACGCGCGCCGCCCTTGGCATCACCCGAGGCCGATGCAATCACCACATAGCGGTCCCCATCCGCACCACGCACATCAAAGCCATAGGTATACCCGCCGGCATTAAACGTTGTTTCCGCCGTGACATACCAAGGAAGATCCACGTCCCCCAGCCGCGCACCTCCCATGCAGTTTGCGCTGTCGAGCTCACAGACGAGGGCCTTGAGACCCAATACGCACTCGTTATCCTGCGGATCCAATCCGTACTTCTCGACCGCCTTGGGCGATATCCACACCACAACGCGATCGGCAGCAGGCGCCACTACAAGGTCCACGTCCTCGTCAACGGGAAACCGGTAGCCCTCTGGCTGGCCCTCCATGGCACGAGCGGTCCCCTTGGCCAACCGCTCAAAACCCTCGATTCCATAGGGAAGCCCATGAGCGGTCGCAGCAACCTGGGCCCCGTCCTCAGCGTCCCCAGCAAACGCAAATCCCGGCACCCAGCAAAGCGCGAAGGTCAAAGCACAGGCGACAAGCATGCGGAATCTTTTAAGCACGAAAAGCTCCAAGCGAATACAAGGACGGAGTGAAACACAAAACGATGGGATTATCGCGCCAAGCCGCACTACTCGGAAAGCTCAAAGCCGTACTTAGCCCAAATCTTCTGAGCCTTCTTGTTGGACAGGCAAAAGTCGATAAACGCCTTGGCCTCGTCGGCGTGCTCGGAGCTCTCGGCAACGGCGCCCGGGTACACGATGGGCTTGTGCGAATCCTCGGGGCACACGAAGGCCTCCTCGATGCCGTCATAGCGGAAGATATCGGAGCTGTAGACAAAACCGGCCACGCAGTCGCCCGTAGAGACGTAAGACGCAGCGGTGCCGACCTTGTCGGCCAGGGCCACCTTGTCGGCAAGCTCGGGTGCATACTCGCCGTCGTCGCCCTCGGTGCCGGTGTAGAGACCCACAGAAGCTAAGGCCTGGTTGGCGTACTTGCCGGCGGGGACGGTCTTGGCGTCGCCAATGGCGATCTTGCCGTCCAGGTTCGCGACGTCGGCGATGGCCTCGACCTTGGTGCCGGAGCCCTCGGCACGAATAATCACGAGGTCGTTGACGAACATGTCCTCACGCGTGTCGGCGTCGACGAGCTCAGCGGTCTCAGCGTCATCCATGGTGCCCTTGGAAGCAGTGATGAGCACGTCGGCCGTGGCGCCGGCACGCATCTGCTCGACGAGGTCGCCGGAGGCCTTAAACTGCGTGTCGGCAAAGGTGGTACCGGTCTGATCGGTGTAGAGCTTCTGAACCTCGGGCAGAGCTTTCTCGAGCGAGTTGGCGGCAAATACCTGCAGCTCGACAGCTTTCTTGGACGAAATCTTGGCGGAGCCGGCATCGGAACCGGTCGACTCAGGCTCCTTGTTGCCGGAGCAGCCGGCAAGCCCAAGACCGGCAGCGGCGACAGCAGAAAGCGAGACGAATCCGCGGCGAGAAACCATATCGAACATGTTCAACCCTTTCGAAGACTACACCCGGGCGCCCCGCCGCGAGCTTTGTTCTGTTACTAGATTATACTTTCACGCGAATAGTGTTTATGATGAATAGCTCTCGCCCGATAATTTTCTTTTACCAATAACCGCGAGACGGCCCGCACCGTCGCTGCATAAAAAAGGCGGAGCAGCCCGTAGGGTTACTCCGCCGCAGGTAGTGCGCTTATTTGGCATGCCCGCCGCCCGCCGTCATTTGGGCCGCATGCTCCAGCTGATCGCTCACGGCCTCCCAGCTTTCGCGGGCCGCTTTCGTGGATCCCGGAAAGTTGATGACAAGCGTATACCCACGCTGCATGCACACGGCGCGCGAGAGCATGGCGCGGCGCGTCTTGGTCATGGAGTACGCACGGATTGCCTCTGCAATACCCGGCACATCGCGCTCGCAGACGGCACGCGTCGCCTCGGGCGTCACATCGCGCATCGAAAGCCCCGTGCCGCCGCAGGTGAGCACGACATTGGCGTGGCACTCATCGGCGGCTTCCACAATGGCATCACCGATCTCGCTGACGTCGTCGCGCACGACCACATGCGAGGCGACCGTCCAGCCCTGCGCCTCGATAAGTTCCTCGAGTGCGGCTCCAGCCTCGTCCTGGGCAAGATCGCGCGTATCCGAGCACATCACGATCGATATCTTCAGCTCCATAGCATTCCTCCTACAGCACGGTGCCCTCGGGCAGATCGACTCGGACGACATCCACGACGTCGCCCGGCTCAAGATCGCACGGACCCTCGTTGATGCGCAACAGGCAGTTCGCACGCTGCATGGTTCCGAGCAGCGCCGAGTTCTGGCTGTGCGCCTCGGTGACCGTAAGCTCACCCGTCTGCGCATCGCGCGCAACCGTGGCGCGATCATAGAAGCGTCGGTCCTGTCGCTTCTTCACGCCGTGGATAAGAACCGCCTGCTGCACGGGACGCGCACCCTCGGCAAAGCCGCGCATCTTGCGAATCGCCGGGCGGGCGAGCATCTCAAAGCCCACATAGGCCGCCGCGGGGTTGCCCGAAAGCCCCAGATAGGGCTTGCCGCCGAGCAGGCCAAACGTAATGGCCTTGCCGGGACGCAACGAAATGCGATCGAACAGCACCTCACCCTCGCGCCGAACCAGCGCCGTCACGTAGTCGTAGTCGCCAGCCGAGGCGCCACCGCTCGTAATGACAAAATCGCACTCTTGCGCGGCGCGGTGCACCAGCTCGGCAATCGCCCGCTCGTCGTCGGGCGCAATGCCGTAGAACACCGGGTCGGCCCCAGCATCGAGTGCCTCGGCCATTAACGCCGAGGAATTGGAATCGCGAATCTGCCCACGCGCCGGCAGTTGGCCGGGCGCGACCAGCTCCGTGCCCAGCGAGATAACGCCCACACGCGGGGCGGCGTGCACTCTAACGTTCGCGTAACCGGCGCTCGCCAGCAAACCGGCGCCGGCCGGGGCCACAACCTCGCCAGCGTGCATCACAACATCGCCGGCATGGGCCTCCTCGCCTGCAGCTCGAACGTTCTCCCCCACCTTAGCCGGTGCCGAGAAGCTCACGTGTGAGCCCTCGTTGCCGTCGCCGTCGAGCACCTCGACGACCTCGTATTTCACAACGGCATCCGCACCTTCGGGCACCGGTGCACCCGTCATAATACGGACGGTCTCGCCCGCGCCAATCGCGCCCTCAAACACATGGCCCGCCGCCTCGTGCCCCACGACGGAAAGCGTCACGGGCGTATCGGAGGACGCTTTGGCGAGGTCGTCGGCACGCACGGCATATCCATCCATGGCGCTGTTGGCAAACGGCGAGATATCGATATCGGCCGTGGCATCCTCAGCCAGGGGAAGACCGGCCGCCTGCCAAACCGGGATCTCGACGAGCTCGGTCCTGCGCACCTGCGAAAGGACGATTGCCTGCGCGTCCTCCAGCGGGATGAGCGTCTTAGCCATATACACCTCTTACATGCCACGGCGCGCAACAGTGGCGCCGATTCTTTATGTTTGGTTCAGTATAATCCCCCGGTGCCCGCTCAAGACATGGCCCGCAACGGCAAATACACCTGTCGGCCATGCGCCTTTCGTAACAGAACCGAAACCTGTCAATTGCCTTAAGGCACGGGGTGCCGTCTTATAATGCATGCATCGCAACAAAAAAGAGGACGTTATGGCTTTTATCGATAAACGTGAAAATACACTCGACCCGTCTGATGACACCCGTCAGGACACAGACGGCAGGTCCTTCTCTCCGGCCGACTTGATCATCAGCGGTCGCAACCAGCTCACCCGCTCCGAACAGCTCTTGGCCGCCGACACGCGCCGCAATGCCCACAACATGCTCGCGAGCGCCAAGCTGCTCGCGCTCGTCGTTGTCGTTTCGCTCGCCATGGGCGTTGCCGCTTGGGCGTTTTTGGCCTCACTGGATATTGCGACCGATTATCGCGAGAGCCATGCGTGGATCTACGCCCTGCTCCCCGTCGTGGGCGTGGCCACCGCGTGGGTCTACAAGAACCACGGTCTCGCCGCCAAACGCGGCAACAATTTGGTCATCGACTCTGCCCTGGGCACACGACTCATCCATGCGCGCATGGCCATCCTCACGTTTGTGTGCTCCACGCTCACGCATCTGACGGGCGGCTCGGCTGGCCGCGAGGGCGCCGCGGTGCAGATCGGCGGTACCATCGCCAGCAATGTCTCGAGCCTTGCCCATCTCAAAAAGCACGACCACCACGACCTCATGCTCGCCGGTATCTCGTCTGCCTTTGGCGCCGTGTTCGGATCACCTCTCGCCGGGGCTTTCTTTGGTATGGAGATGTGCTTTATCGGCAAAATCGACTACACCGCGGGCCTCTACTGCCTCGTCGCCTCGTTTACCGGCTACTTTACGTCGCTTGCCTTGGGAACCGAGTACGAGGCGAATGTCATCGCCAGCGTTCCCAACATGACACCACGGACGGTTGTCATCGTTGTTATCAGCGCCATTATCTTCGGCCTGACGGCACGCCTCTTTGCCTGGTCGGTTCGAACCGTCAAAAGCTTGTACGGTCGCTTTATCGCCAATTACCTCGTCCGCGCACTCATAGGCGCACTCGTGGTTTTGGCCGCCTATGCCCTCCTTGACGCCTGGGACTACGACGGCCTTTCCACGTGGCTTTCCGGCGCCGGATTTGCAGGCAACACCACCCTGGCGGACGCAGCCATCAAGTTGGTCGTCACGGCGCTTACCCTGGGCGTGGGCTTCCAAGGCGGCGAGGTCACGCCCCTGTTTGGCATCGGTGCGGCGCTCGGCGGATGGATTGGCTGCCTCGCTGGACTCGATCCGAGCTTTATGGCGGCCCTCGGCATGCTCGGCGTCTTCTGTGCCGGCCTCAACGTGCCCATCACCACCTGCATGATGGCTATCGACTTGTTCCATGGAACAGCCGCGGGCTTCTTTGTCATCGTCTCGTTTATTAGCTATCTCGTCGGCGGCCACCGTGGCGTGTACCCCGCGCAGCGCATCGTGTCGCCCAAGCGCCGCTCGCTTATCGTGGACGAGGGCGGAACGGTGGCAGAGGCTATCGAGCGCCACAACGACCTGATAGAGTAGACGTAAGTAATCGCCGTGCAGCCACAATCGGGGGCAATTCGACCCGAGCGCGACCGCACCGTCATGCCACACGCCGGGAGTCGCCCCATGCACGCAACTGACTTTGGTCGCACGATCATCATCGCCAATCCTGTCGCCCAGTCGGGCGCCGCGCGCGAGGTTGCCGAGCGCCTGCAACGCTTTTTGGACATGACGGCGCGCCCGTCCCAGTTTGACCTAGTGCTGACCGAGTGCATGGGGCACGCCAAGGAGCTTGCCGCACAGGCTCAGGGATACCGCACCGTTATCGCCCTTGGCGGCGACGGCGTGATTCACGAGGTCGTCAACGGGCTTATGACGCAAAAGGAGGACGCCCGCCCCGCCCTTGCCGTCCTGCCCGTGGGCTCCGGCAACGATTTTGCCCAGACGCTCGGAATCGACGATTTCTCCGGTAAGGATTTTGGCGCGCTGCTCACCTGCGAGCTGCAGCACCAGGATATCGGGCGCATTCGCTCATGGAACCCCGCAAGCGGAAGCGGCGAGGCTTCGGTTGAGTACTACGACCAGACGCTCTCGGTCGGCATCGATGCCGCCATCGGCCTGGGCACCACCGAGTTGCGCAAAAAGACCGGCCTGACGGGCGCTCCGCTCTACACCCTCTCGGGACTTGAGCAGTTTGGCCTGCGCTATCGCAACTACCCCATGACGGTCAGCTTTGACGGCGCGCCCGCCGAGCGCGTGAGGGCGATCATCATGGCGATTCAGCTGGGCCCCACGTATGGCTCGGGTTATCGCATCTGCCCCGATGCCGATCCCTGCGATGGCATACTCGACGTCTGCTACGCCTGTGGCCCCGTCCCTCGCGCGGTTGCCCTGCCTATGTTCCTTTCGGCCAAAGACGGCCACCACACCAAGCTTCCGCCGGTACGCATGCGCCGCTGCCGCCATGCCGAGCTCACCTTTGAGGGGCCCGACTACCCCATCCAGGCCGACGGCGAGCCCGTTGTCGCCTCGCGCATTGAGGTCGACATCCTCGCCGGCGCCCTCCAGGTCTGGCACCCCACCCGCTAGCAAGACCAGCGAAACAATCGGCTACTCGTCGCTCCCCGGCTTGCGACGGTTGGCCTTTTTAATCGCGTTGAAGTGCTTGTCATTGAGCCTCCGCTGGCGCGAGCGCTGAGGCACCTTGGTCTTTACGCGTCGGCGCGGTGGACGCCCGCGACGCTCAAGCTCAGCGCGCAGCTTACGCAGGCAGCTACTACGGTTTTGGAACTGACTGCGGCTCTCGCGCGCCGTCACGGTAATTCCCGAAGGGATATGCTTCATGCGCACCGCCGAGTCCGTCGTGTTCACGCCCTGCCCGCCCGGACCCGTCGCGCGAAACACCTGCACCTCGCAATCGCGCGCCAACTCCTCGGCCGACATCTCGGCATAGCGCATACTCGCGCCATCCCATCTTGTTCTCATCCATATCAACACCTCCCCTCATACAAAAAATGTGACAAAGGGACAGTCCCTTTGTCACATCGCATACCAATCGCTTGTGTTGCGCGCTTAGGCGAAGGTGATCTCGCCGGTCTCGCAGTCCATATCGGCGATACGGGCCAAGCTCTCGACGCGAAAGCCGCGCTCGCGGAGCTTATCGCCGCCGCCCTGGAAGCCCTTCTCCACCGCAATGCCAATACCGGACACCTCGGCACCCGCAGCCTCGCAGATCTTGATAAGACCCTCGAGCGCGCAGCCGTTGGCCAAGAAGTCGTCGATGATCAGAACCTTGTCGCCCTCAGACAGGAAACGCTTGCCAACGATGACCGGGTACTCCTTCTGCTTGGTAAAGGAGTAGATGGTCGTGGCGTACTGCTCGCCGTCGAGGTTGATGGACTGTGCCTTCTTGGCAAAGACCACCGGCACGCCGCCAAAATGCTGAGCCGCGATGCAAGCCATACCAATGCCAGAAGCCTCGATCGTCAGGATCTTGTTGATCTCGACATCCTTGAACAGACGGGCCCACTCGGCGCCCATGTGGTCGAACAGCTCAACGTCGCACTGGTGGTTGAGGAAGGCATCAACCTTAAGGACGTTACCGGCCTTTACGATGCCGTCATGGCGAATACGATCCTCAAGCTCCTGCATGGCGCAACCCCTTCTCGCGGCAACGATACCGCGCGATTAATAAACGTTGTTCGATAGTCTACCACGGACCGACCCCCGCCCGCCCCACAAGCCGCATCGCACCACAAACCAGTCTTTTTGGGACGGCGCGAATCGTGGCAGACAGCCTCCCAACACGCTAATGGCGGGCGCGCATCTTCACCAAACGCACCATGGCAAGCGCAAAGCCCACAGCGGCCACAGCCATAAGCACGTAGAACACCGAGCGAAAGCCGAATAGGAACACATCCGGACGGCCTGCAACAAAACTGGTCACGGCCTCGCCCATCGCCACGCTCATCTGCCCATAAAGGATATGCGAACCTGCCGTAATACCCAGCGCCATGCCCGCATAGCGCGCCAAGCTGCCCAAGCTACCTGCAAGGCCAAGTGCCTCGCGCGGAGCCGAGCCCATGTACAGCGAGTTGTTGGGGCTCTGGAAAATCGACGTGCCGCACGACATAAACGCGACACAGCACACGATCACAGGGATGGAGGAATGCTCGTTGAGCGTGCTTACCGCAAAGAGACCGCATACGTACACACCCAGGCCGACCGCCGTGGGACCCTCGCAGCCAACACGGTCCGAAACCGTACCCGAAAGCGGGCCGATAAAGGCATTCACCATCGGCAGCGCCAAAAAGAGCAGTCCGGAAATATCGGAGCTAAAGCCATGGGCATCCTGGAAATAGAACGGCAGCACAAACTCAGATGCACCGATGCCGATGAACACGATAAGCATGCATGCCAAGTTAATCGTAAAAGCCGAACTCGCAAAGCAGCGACGCGCGGCCTCCGCCAGCGACATGGGGCGCTCGCCGGCCTCCGGCTTAACATGCGGCAGTGTGTAAAGCCCCACGATAAACGAGATGACGCCAATGGGCAGGTTGATGAGGAAGATGCTCTCCCAGGGAAAGCTTGCCACCAGCATGCCGCCCAGCACGGGGCCGCACGTCATGCCGAGGGCCACAAAGGTCGCGAGGATACCCATAGCACGACCGCGCTCGCGCGCCGGAAACGACTCGGTGATGATACCCATGTTGTTAGCCATGGCCGCCGCGCAACCGACGCCCTGAACGATGCGTGCCAGGATAAGAACTTCGAGCGAGGCCGAAAGGCCGCACAGCAGCGAGCCGACCGTAAAGACGATGACGCCCAGCTGGAATACGCCCACCTTGCCGCGCACGTCGCCCAGACGGCCAAACGGCAGCATAGCCACGCATGTCGCAAGCAGATACACCGAGCTCACCAGCTGGATGCGGTCGAGGCCCACGCCCAGCTCCTTTTGCATCACGGGCAGTGCCACGGTCACGACGGTCGAATCCAGACACGCCATAAACGTCATGATGAGCACGGTAAACAGAATCGCCCATTTGTTCTTGCCATGGGTATCGCCCTCTAGGGCAATGTGCTCGCGGCGCAGCTGCTCTGCGGTTTTCTCCATATCCATCCTTTCGAGTGACGCAACACAAAAACGGGGCCCCAATCGCCTGCAAACAGCC